>CACWOG010000015.1 GCA_902762455.1 uncultured Bacteroidia bacterium
GACGGCATCGGGTAAGGCATCTTGTCCGACGATTTGTCGGCAATGCGGAAGTTTACGGTGTCGGTGATTTCGTTGCCAGTCTTGTCCTTGGATTTCATAATTATGCGGTACGAACCGGTCGTGAATTTCACTTTCTTGCCAATGGCGATTGGCGTGGTGTCGGCAGTATTTACCGAACCTTTCATTATCGACGATACAATTTTTCGGTTATCCAGTGTATTTTCGTCGCCGTAGCCAAGTGCAGGACAAAGTTTTTCCCACTCATCGCGGCTATACATCTGCATGTCGGCGGTCTTGAGCCTTGCCACGGTTGCGTGCGACGGCTCCTCGAGCTTGAAGATTTCGTACTCGACGGTTGCATCGATGTGGCTACCCGAAATGTTTTCGCTGTAAATCTTAAATTCCTTGAAATTAGCAAGTTCCTCTACATCCGCAATGCTGTTCGAAATCCAGAGCGACTGGCGCGAAATGCTGAAAGTCCTTTCCACGGTGTGCGATTCGCCATTGATGTCGGCAACTACCGCATCAATCTTGTAGCGGTTTACGTCGCTGAAGCACTGCTTTGCCACGAAACTTATAGTAAACTCGCCGTTCTCATCGGTCTTGACGGTGCCGCTGGCGAGAAGTTTCTTTTCGTTGCTATCCGACCTCCACCAGTAGCGTGAATACGACGAGCAGTTGACGGTGAAGTTCACCTCGGCATCGCTTACGGGAACGCCCGAATAGCTCTTAGCACGTCCATTGATGCTTACCGAGTCGCCAAACGAAACCTCATCGGTTATGTAGTCCATTTCCATCTCGAAGGTCGGACGCTTGTATTCCTCTACGCTAATGCTTTCGGACCCCGACGAGTAGTTAGAACCGCGAGCCTCGATATGGAAAATTCCGGTAAGTACATTTTCGGGAATCTTGATTTCGCCGTGTGCGCTGCCGTACTGATTGGTCTTGAGCACGACTTCTCCGATTTTCTGGTAGTTTACATCCGAAATGACCACACGGACGCTATCGTCGGGGACAACACTGAAATTGTTGTCCATTCCGCGGTATTCAATAACCTTGAAGTAAACGCTCTGTCCTGGACGGTAAATTGCCCTGTCGGAGAGAATCTTGATACGTGTGCGCTCATAATCCTTCGAATCCTCCTGATAGTATCCGTAAGCCGAGAAGCACATATCGTCGTTGTCCTTTTTCAAGGAAATAGAAGTGTTGTAGCTGTTTTTCTTTGGCTCGAAACTGAAAATACCGTCGGCACCGGTTTCGGTTGTGAGTAAGGTTTCGGTCTTTTCGTAGGTGCGATTTGTAACTTTCACCTTTACCTTGTCGATAGGTTTTCCCGAATTCCTGTCAACGACCATATATTTGCCGTCGTCGATACGAAGCAGTGCGAAGCGCGAAACGGTGAGCAAAGTGTAGCTTTCGATTCTGGTGCTGTCGCTTTCGGCAAACACAATGTAGAAGCCAGAAGGTAAGCCTTTTTCAACATAGTAGGTGCTGTGGGTCGAGTAGTCGTTGGCATCGGGAAGATTTATCGTACCTTCGGTAACAGCCTTGTTTGTGTAATATTTGTTTATAGTGGCCGTGTTGGAGTTGAAACTGTCGTAGGTAGAAGCATTGTCCGATACCTTTACGACCTTGATTTTTGCGGTCTTAGTATTTTCGTACTCGATGTAGAGCGGAATATTTTCGTTGGGGTAAGTGACCTTGTCGGACGAAATGTGTATCGAGGGGAAAGTCAGTCTCGAAAGCAGGTTTGAGCAATAGCTTATGTACTTGCTGTCCCTGTATTCCTCGATGGTTGAGCGGAGCAGATTCACAGCTTCCACACGGTCGGCAGACGACTTTTCCGACAATTGTTCGGCAATCTCGGTGTTGATGAAAATCACGGTTTCGTCGCCCTTGTATTTCTTTGCGGCATCGGTGTAGAGATTCATTACGATGTCGTTCTTCCCGCCCTGCTTGCCGGCGATGTATTTTATGCGCTGGAAGTCGGTGAAAGCATACGCGCTGCTGCTTGGCGGGTTCTGCTTCATAATCTGCTGCATGAAGTAGAGGCTTGCCATCTCGGTATTCTCGTCGCTGTCTGGAATTTCCATCTTGGTGAAATCGTCGGCAGAGCAGAAGAAACTGTCGTCGAGGTTGGAGCGTGTGTAACGATAGAGCTTTGCGAGCTGTTCGGTAATGCCGTATGCAAGTTCGTCGTATAGCGTAGGATAGAAATCGTTGTCGGTGCAGTTGTCGCGGAAGAATTCCTTGTAGTCGTTAGCTGCGACATTCTTGAGTTCGGGGTTGAGCGCGAGCTTGTACTTGCCGATGATAATCTTCATAAACTCGTTCTTGTCGTAGAACTCGAGACGCGAACCTTTCTTGTTGGCCGAGTCGCTCACAGCCGAGCGCGAATCAATCTGGTAGCGGTTGCGCGAGTAGTAGTTCTGGTACGACGCGCCCAACAGGAAATTGCAGAGGTGCTTGCCTGTTCCCGACAATTTCTCGGCCTGTTCCTCAAGGAAATCGACAGATTTCAGGCTGCCGTCCTGCGAAGCCTCGACGAGAAATTTCATTTTGTAAGTTATGGCTTTTATCTGCTGGTAGTCGTCCTTGTCGGCAACTGCCATATCCAAGATTTTCTCAACCTTTTCGAGTGCCGTCTTTGGCAAATCCTTGTACTGGGCGTCGGAAACTTCTTTCCACATTTTCTTGTACTTGTCGTCGGTTGTCTGTGCAAATGCCGAAAAGCCGATGACGGCTAAAATGATTATGGCTACTATCTTTTTCATCGCGCGATGTTTTTTCTGTTAAAACGCAAAGTTAGGTAAAATATTTTGATACTGGCAATTATGATGCCAATCAGATTTTTATAATGTTCTTTCCGTAAATTTTTCAAAAAAACACATCAACTAAATCAATAAAAAACATAAATTTGCAGTATGGACATAACGTGGGATTTTATACTTCGCATTTTTGTGGCGGCTATGCTTGGCGGTGCCATCGGTCTTGAACGTGAATATCGCGCCAAGGAAGCAGGTTTGCGTACACATTTTCTTGTGGCTATGGGCTCTGCGCTGTTTATGATTGTGTCGGCATACGGCTTCGACGGCATAAAACTGGGCGAGGAACAGCGCTGGGACGTTGCACGAATTGCCGCACAAGTGGTTACCGGCATAGGTTTCATAGGTGCAGGAACTATAATATTCCACAAAAGCGAGAACGTTATCAGAGGACTTACCACTGCCGCAGGAGTGTGGGTTACTGCCGCAATAGGCCTTGCCTGTGGCGGGGGAATGTATATTCTGGCAATTGTGGCGACAGCCTTGGTGCTAATCGGACTCGAGGTATTCGGACTGCTTATAAGATGGCTCACAAAACGCCGCAAGAGGAAGCTGGAAGAGCAAATAAAGAATAATAGGGCATCACTTTGATAGTTTTCGGAGAATTTAGACATATTTTAGAACCAACTATTTGTTCGTTTAATAAGTTTCGTCTAATTCGTTAGTCAAAAACTATCAATTATTTTTTGCATCCTCCTAAGTGTCCATCTATCTTTTGTCCGTTTTCCCAACATCGTCAATTACAAATTTTCATTATCTTTGCCTCCCGAAAAATTAATTGTTTTTATTATAGCAAAATCCTTTTAATCAATAGGTTATATATGGCAATGGAATTAAGAAACATAGGAATAGCAGCGCATATTGACGCAGGAAAGACAACGGTATCGGAACGAATACTTTATTTCACCGGTGTGAACCGCAAGGTTGGTGAAACCCACGACGGTCAGGCTACGATGGACTTTATGAAGCAGGAGCAGGAACGAGGCATTACAATCGCTTCGGCAGCAATCACCTGCACTTGGAACAACCACCAGATAAACCTGATTGACACTCCCGGTCACGTTGACTTTACCGTTGAGGTTGAGCGTTCTCTGCGCGTAATCGATGGAATGATAGCGGTTTTCTGTGCTGTTGGTGGTGTTGAGCCACAGAGCGAAACCGTGTGGAATCAGGCCGAGCGCTACCGTGTTCCGCGTATCGCTTTCGTCAACAAGATGGACCGCACGGGTGCAAACTTCGGCGAAGTTGTAATGCAGATGAACAAGTACCTTGATGCCAACGCCCTGCCGCTGCAGGTTCCGATGGGTGCCGAAGATTCCTTTACCGGAGTAATCGACATCGTTCGCAACATTGCCTACACTTTTGCCGATGGCAAGCGCTTCGAGAATCCTATTCCAGCCGAATATGCCGCACAGGTTGAGGAAGCCCGCACCTTTATGATTGAAAAGCTTGCCGACGGTGACAACGAAATCATGGAAATGTATTTCGACGGCAAGGAAATTCCTGAGGAAAAACTGAAGAAGGCAATCCGCGAGCAGACCTTGAAACTTTTGATTACGCCTGTTTTCTGTGGTGCTGCCTACAAGAATATCGGCATACAGCTTCTGCTCGATGCAGTTGTCGATTATTTGCCGTCGCCTGTTGATGTTGGCTCTGTTATCGGCACCGACCTGCACGACAGCGAAAAGACTCACAGCCGCAAGCCTTTCGACAGCGAAAAGTTCTCGGCTCTGGCTTTCAAGCTCATAAACGACCCCTATGTAGGTCAGCAGACTTTCATCCGAATCTTTTCGGGCAAGCTCACAAGCGGAATGTCGGTTTACAACTCGTCGAAGCGCAAGCCCGAACGCATTGGTCGTATTTTCCGCATCAAGGCTAAGGAACGTCAGGAAATTACCGAGGCTGGTGCTGGCGAAATAGTTGCATTGGTCGGCATGAAATACACAAAGACCGGCGACACCCTTTGCGACCAGGAATTCCCGCTTTACCTTGAATCTATACATATCCCCGAGCCAGTAATCCAGCTCAAGATTCAGCCGGCAAACCAGAAGGACAAGGACAAGCTGAGCGAAGCTCTTGGACGCTTGGTTAACGAAGACCCGTCGTTCCACGCAAAGTACAACGAGGAAACCGAGGAGACGGTAATTTCGGGTATGGGCGAACTGCATCTTGAAATTATGGTTGACCGCCTGCGCACCGAGTTCAAGGTTCCTGTGGAAGTTGGCGAGCCTGCAGTTGCGTTCAGGGAAACCATTACAATGCCTGTCGAGACTATGTACAAGCATGTCAAGCAGACTGGCGGTCACGGACAGTACGCACATACAATTATGCGTATGGAGCCGAATCCTGGCAAGGGCTACGAGTTTGTCGATGTTGTCAAGGGCGGCAACATTCCGGGCGAGTACATTCCGTCGGTTGACAAGGGTGTATGCAATATTATGGAACGCGGTATCTTGTCGGGCTTCCCAGTTGTTGATGTTAAGGTTACCCTTCTCGATGGTTCGTACCATCCGGTCGATTCGTCCGATATGGCATTCCAGCTTTGCGCCGAATTGTGCTTCAAGAGCGGTTTTATGAAGGCAAGTCCTATTCTGCTCGAGCCGGTTATGAAGATAGAGGTCAACACTCCCGACGACTACATTGGCGATGTTGTCGGCAACTTGAACCGCCGTCGTGGAAAGATTGAAGCAATGAGGCGTTACCGCAAAGGCTCGCAGAAGATTGTCGGACTTGTCCCGCTGATGGAGATGTTCGGCTATGCCACCCAGTTGCGCAACATAACCTCTGGTCGTGCAAACTATTCGATGGAATTCTACCAGTACATGGAAATGCCGATGAACATACAGACCGAGGTGCTGAAGAAGTTGAACGAGAAGAAGGGATAGGCAAGGGGCTGCGCCCGTTTCAATGGCTTCGCCGTTTGAATGCTTCGCGTTTGAATGCCTACGGCGTTTCTAATTGTTTCTAGGTTTCTATGGCTTCGCTGTTTGAATGTTTCACGTTTCAATGGCTTCGCCGTTTATGAAGATTCAATTGTAGAGACGTTGCGTGCAACGTCTCGAAATATTTCCGATGTAGTAGGTGCGTATAATGTGTTGTGGATTAGTGCAATATGAAAATTATTCATTTTGAATAATGCAAATTGAATAATAGAATTTTTTATCATCTTTTTTCGTCTATTACGCCAATTTTCAATGATTAATTTTTGTCAAAATCGGATTTTTTTGTAATTTTATAGCCGATTTTTAAATTTACTAACTCTATGGAAAATAAGGTAATAATATATCAAACACCTGACGGACAGACGCAGTTGGATGTCAGACTTGAGAAGGAAACAGTATGGCTAACTCAGGCTCAAATGGCAGAATTATTTCAGACGGATAGAACTTCAATTGTTCGTCACATTAATAACATATATAAATCAGAAGAGTTAGACCCAAAATCAACCTGTGCAAAAATTGCACAAGTTCAAACAGAAGGCAAAAGACAAGTTACCCGATTAATACCATATTTCGATTTGGATATGATTATATCTGTCGGGTATAGAGTAAATTCGAAGCGTGGTGTCCAATTCCGCCAGTGGGCTAATCGTGTATTGAAGCAATATCTCATCAAAGGCTACGCGGTTAACGAGCGCATTCGTAAAGAACAGATTTCAGAACTGCGTCAATTAGTGCAAGTTGTAGGACGAACCCTACAGAGCAAAGAGATTGCCGACACTGTTGAAAGTCAGGACTTACTAAATGTGGTTGTTGACTACACATACGCTCTCGACACCCTTGACAACTACGACTACCAGCGATTGAACATAGAAAAGACAACAACCGACGAGCCATTTCACGCTACCTACGAAAATGCGATGAGAGAAATCAACATGCTGAAGCAGAAATTTGGACATTCGGCATTGTTCGGCAACGAAAAGGACGGTTCGTTCAAAAGTTCCATCGGTCAGATTTACCAGACTTTCGATGGCGAAGACCTATACCCGTCGGTAGAGGAAAAGGCGGCAATGCTGCTGTATCTTGTTACTAAGAACCATTCGTTTAGCGATGGCAACAAACGTATTGCAGCCACTTTGTTCCTATGGTTTCTCAATGGCAACCATATACTTTATAATCCCGATGGAAGCAAGCGCATTGCAGACAATACACTTGTAGCCCTTACGCTTATGATTGCTGAAAGCAAAACAGAAGAAAAAGACATTATGGTAAAAGTTGTTGTAAATCTCATCAACAAGAACAATTTGTAAATTAGTATGTTACACTAATTATTCATTTTGAATAATGCAAATTGGATAATCATTCCATTGGTATCCCAAGCGTCCGTTGCAGATAATACTGGAGCAACATATCCGTAACAAAATATTCGCCATTTTCGACTGATAGCAAATCCATTTCAAGCAATTTCTTTAATGCAGCCTGCACAGAACTGCTCGATTTCAACGAATTGGCGCGTATAAACGAACCGCTCATAATCTTTTGCGCCCTGCCGACTTTCGCAATTGCATACAACAGCATCTTCTGATGTTCGGGAAGTCGCGACAACAACGGCTGATAAACATCTTCAGCGGAATCGAGCATATCGGCAAAAGCCAATTTTACAACCGTCTGCGTACATTCCTCTCCCTTGCCAATCCTATTGAAAGCAAAATGGAAGATACGTTGCATAAATGCCGTGTTACCTTGTGCAAGCCCATATACGTATTCTACTGTACCATCTTGCAGAGTTTTGCCAAACTGTTCAAACATTCTTTTTACAAATTCAGTATATGTGTCCTGCGGAATTGGCTTGAGTCCCATCATTTCGGTACTTGCATAGAAAGGCCGTTTCGACGACATAAACATTTCCGCAATCAGATGGCGCTGGCTTCCGCAGAAAATGAAATTACAATTTGCAAGATGTTGAATTCTACCACGAAGCAGCGCCTCGACATTTTTTTCCGGATAATTTACAATCTGCTGGAACTCGTCGAATGCCACGATGCAAGGCTTATCGGCTTTCTCGAGCATATCAAAAATTTCGTTGACCGACAGTTCCGGCGATTGAATGTCGCCCAGTTCTACGCCTAAGGTTGGCACGCCTGTGATTGGGTCCGACGACAATTTGAAGCCAATGGAGCGAAGTCCCGACAGAATCTTCGAGAGAGTCTTCTCGCCCTTGGTTTGCAATACCGAAACCACCGTAGTGCCAAAGGTTTGTACAAGTTCACGCAAACTGCTCGTGTGGAAAAGGTCGATGTAAATTGTGTAAAATTTCTTCATTTCAGGTTGAGCAAACAGATGCTTGATAAGTTTGGATTTTCCAATACGGCGAGGTGCAACAAGACAGACATTGCTGCCAGTTGTAAGCATAGAAATAAGTTTCTTAGTCTCGGCATCACGGTCACAGAAATACTGTTCTGGAATTTCTCCGCTTGTTATGAATGGGTTCTGTATCATGCAATTATTTTTTTTTGCAAAACTAATTATTCATTTTGAATAATGCAAATTGAATAATAGATTTTTGTCAACTTCACAAATCCCCATACCTTCCCAATGTCATTTTCAGCGCCTTGATATGATTATCTATAAGCGACTGAGGGGAGTAAATAGTTCTACAATTTTGGATAACAAGTTTAGTTTTTGAAAAAAATATGCTTATTTTAATATGTTGATGCACAGTATATTACAACCAAAATCGTCTAAAAATCGTCTTAAAGTTGTCTAAAAATCGTCTAGAAATTGTCTAATTTATTTCTTTAGATAATATCGTCTGTTTTCAGAGATAATCTTCTTATTTACAACCATTTGGTGAAGAAGATTTCTAACATAGTTTTGCTTTTGTTCATCGTTGAGAACCTTGGATAACTTTGGAAGTAACAAGGATTCTATCTCTCGTCTGGAAGTCCCTTTGGAATTTTGTTTTTTTATCAGTTCGTAAGCCAAGTCAGTGTAGTATTTCCGATTGAAAGCCTTGTTTTGTACATATTCAGCCAAATCTCCAGTTTCAGAAGCAACAACTTCCGACAAGAAGTACTTGCCCTTTCTTCCGTCAATTAATTTCCTTGACTTCAATAGTTTTGCTTCTGTATCAGTGATTGGCAATTGCTTCTGAACCTTATCAAGGGCAATTATATGGGATAGCGTCAAATTGGGGTCTTGTTTCAACAATCTAACATACTTTTCGTTAATTACTTTGCCATAGATTGTTACGGAAACTTCGTTTTCTGTTATCGTGTAATCTGGCATAGGGAAAAACCGTTTCCTTTGATTGACAAACATTCGCTTGATTCCACTTCCTATCGTATCAATCATATTGAGATTAACCATTGCCGTGCAAAGGAAAGAATTTCTGTAATATCGTTGTGGAGCATCTTTTTCTATCACATTTTCAATGGTTTTAGGAATAAATGCACCACCATTCGAAAACAAAAGCGAATCTGGAGTTTCTATTATGTTTATACGCTCTCTTAAAGAATAATCCTGATGTGCTATGCAATTGTGAAGAGCCTCACGTATAACATAATTGTCGTATTTCATCACTTCATCGGGGAAAAGCGTATTGTCTGGCATGTAGCGGAAAGTGATGTTCCGAATTTGGGATAGCAGTTTGTCCACAGAAATCAGGAATGGTGGGTAAAAATGTTTGTAGTCCACCTCCAGTCCGTCTCCATCTTTCAAAATCCAAGTCATTTGTGCAATATTGGGTAGTAAGAATTGTGTCGATTCTGTCTTGCCCAATAGTATTATAGTGGCATTGGTGATTTTCCCATTTATCGTCAATCGGGCTTTGTTAAGGAATGTATCATCACTCCATTGTGCAATCTCGTCGGCAATATCTGGATTTTTCTTGCGGAACTCAAAACGCGCCTTGTTTATAGCTTCACTGTCCAGGTCATCTATAGTCGCCCCTTCTGCAATCTGAGCAGACCAGTCAAACGACCTTTGGCTACGAATGGCATCTATTTCGTGGATATTAAGAGCAACCAGACTTTCACCGTTGCGACCATAGAAATGTCCGTTGAAAGCAATTGGCAAACCTTGTGGAGCAGATGGAATTTCAAACATCAGAACTCGTTTTCCTTCAACTGTCAATTCATATATATTTGAAAATGTGAGGTTTGCAGTGGTATTTCTAGCAAGTTCGTGTTTTATTGATTGAAGGTTATTTGAGTCGTTTCGATATGAAGTCCCAACAATTTCTCTTGTTTTGTCGTGAACTCCGAACACAAGCCATCCGCAACGGACACCCTGTAAATTTGCTTCATTGCTTAAAGCCGAGAAGTATTTACCCAAACTATTGAAGTCGAAGTTATTTTTAGCTTCCTTGAATTCAACAGTTTCTTTTTCAGAGGAGGTCCTTAGTTCCTCAAACTTATTTTTGATGTCTTCGATTGCCATAGTCTATATTTGTCTGCAAAAATAATCATTATATTCAATATGTTCACTCTTGTCTCAATAAACTCTTCAATATAGTCTAATTTAAAAAAAATATGTCTAGTTTCAACGTGTTGATATATAGTTGTTTACAGTAAAAATCATCTAGAAATCGTCTAAAAGTTGTCTAAAAATCGTCTAGAAATTGTCTAATTTATTTCTTTAGATAAATGAGTAGATTTTTTCACCTCTTTTCCTCATCCCCATATCTTCCCAATGCCATTTTCAGCGACTTGATATGATTATCTATAAGCGACTGCGGGGAGAGGATGGTGATTGAATCGGCGTATGAAAGTAGAAGATGCTCTAGTTCGGGATGTTGTCGTTGGTTTCTTGCAGCAGCCTTTTAAATATCTTTTATATTTTTGAAATCAATTCATCAGTAGGAAGTTCCATACGGCTGAAGGCAAACCATTTTTTCCCTAAGTCCTTTAGTGACGCACCTATATGATATACAGTATCATCAATACAAAGGAAACGGTCGTGTGAACGGTCAAAAATACGCACATCAATGGCTGGATATTGTGAGTTGTGGCGCACAATATCCAATTTTAATTGCTGTGTAATACGCTGGGTGTAAATGGTTGCAGCAACACCGGCATTACGCTTGTCGAGCAATGTCAATACGGTTTCGTCGATGTAATTGTCAAAAAGTACTATGCGTTTTGTTGCGGCCTTTATAATCTGACAGGTCAAGGAATAAGCATCGAAGATTTCTCCATCGAAGAAAATTCCGTGCCTCTTTTGTATGCTACTGTCATCCAATCGCTTGAACACCTCTTCAAGTTTACGGTCGGTTTCTGACTGATGGACAGCCAGTTTCAACTGATGATGCTCAATGATTTCCAATCGTTGGAAAACTTGAGCATTTGAGGCTATGAAATGACGCATAGCTGTAAAAGCTCGCATAATGCTGATATTTGTTTCAATGGCTAGTGGAGACCGCAACACGCTGCTTAACATCGCAATACCATTTTCGGTGAATGCGAATGGTAAGTATTTGATATTCATCCCTCTTTTGTTCAAGGTCGCAAATTGCGACCTTGAACGATTCTCATCAATAAATATATTCGTATGGGTTGATTTTATAAATTCCGCTTCTTCTTTTGTAAGCTGAAACATAAAATCCTCTGGAAATCGTTCAATATTACGGCGTACCTGTTCATTAAGTCGCTTAGTTTCAACTCCGTACAACCTTGCCAAGTCGTGGTCAAGCATAACTTGTCTATCTCTTAATACAATGATGAGATTTTCCACACATTCAATCGGTTGTGCTTGACATTGTTCTTTTTTTGTTATTCCGTCTTTCTTTGCCATAGGTTACTTTCCAAAGTAGTCTAAATCTGTAAATATTCAAGATTGCAAAATTACTAAAATTTTCAACTTAAGTGAAACCAGAAACGCCGCAGGCATTCAAACGTGAAACATAGAAACTCAAAAACCAGAAACAGCGTAGCGAGAAACGGCGAAGCCCCCCAAAAAAGGAACCCACCATTTCCGATGAGTTCCCTTGTGGAATGCATTGTTTAATGCATGAAGTTTGAAAATCTTGCTAAGATAGTATGAGACTACGCTTAACAAATGGCATTTTTTTCATTTTTTAATTCTTTTATACGTTTAAGTAAATCAGACACTTCGTTTTTATTAAATACATGACTTTCACCTTTTATTTTAACACCATCATTGTCAATAAATATATGCCTTACATAGTCTTCATCATTTTGAAATGCCAAATTTCCTGTTGGTTGTGAAAGTTCTTCTACTGATAACTCAACTATTTTACCTTTATTATCTGACATTGTTTTTTCATTGGTTTGTTTCTGTCTTTTAAATAATTTTATACACATAATTTTAAATTTTTAATTTGTTAAACATTTATTTTATTGTCTGCATACTGCTCGTACTGGGCGTCCATATGCCCTAGTAAGATGATTTAGTTGATTATCACTTGTCCAAACCCATGCATGATTAGGCACTTCTTCATAAATAGAACTTGTTAAGTAATCTGCATGCGCACC
This sequence comes from uncultured Bacteroidia bacterium, assembly GCA_902762455.1. Classification (GTDB taxonomy): domain Bacteria; phylum Bacteroidota; class Bacteroidia; order Bacteroidales; family ML635J-15; genus Bact-19. Next base: position 12,259 of record CACWOG010000015.1, read on the forward strand.
TGCATTAGTAAGTTCATTTTCCCAGTATCCACCAGCATTTGGCAAGAAAATAGAATTACCGTTAGGTCCAGTAAAAAGCCATCCACTTATATTGTTTACATTTGTCTGAATAATTGTACAATTATTTTCTAACTCATTTATTTCATCATAAGTCGGCATTCTCCAACCATTGCCCCAGTTTGCTGCTGCAGCATCATCAGAAGATTGCAGTGTAGTAAGGTTGTCTGTAAACCCATTGTTGCCATATTCAGCGTTATTACAATATTTGGTTAAAGTTGTAGCACTACCATTAGAATAATGATATGTACTCCAATTGTATGTGTCTTTTACAGTCGTTTCTCCCCAAGCATAGTAGTTTCCGTAATCTTCTGGACGGCTTGCACCTACATTGCAGGTTGCCCAAAGTGTACCGCTTGGCAAACCTAGATCAACAAAATCATGACCACCAAGCCTAATAACTTCGTTTAAATGCTCAATAGCAGTCTCTATATTCTCATTTTGAGTTTGCAGTTGAGCAATCAATTCATCAATATACTTCTTAGTTGCTGCATCTTGATTTTCCGTTGGGTCAACCAAGTCCTTTAACTGTGCATTTGCAGAATTTCCAAGTGCGACTACATCTGCCAGATTTTGGCTTTCTTCGCTCAAAAATCCACTTACATCGGGCATATTTCCTGCCGACTGTGCATACATTGCATACGGCACAGACAGCAACTGGCTAACGCCTACAATTTCGTAGTTTTCGCCACCGTTAACATCGGTTTCGGTCTTCACAAAGTAAGGCCCATTTGCCCAGTTGATTGTAGAAAAATCATCATTGCTCGTTCCATTACCGATTTCAATGGAAACCAAACCGTTGGCATTGGTCGTTGCCGAATGTGTCTCAATATAGACAGCCCCGCCATCTGCACTTCCCTGCAAAATGCTTACTCGCATTGAAATTTGCTGATTGGCAACTAAATTATTATCACTTCCGCGAACTACCGCTTGGTAACTCATCATCTGCGGCACTTGTGCAAACGACATTGCACTTAAAATAAGGCAGAATACTGCCATAAGAATATTTTTCTTCATCTTATATAATTTTAATTGTTGTTTGATATTATTGCAACGCGCCATGGCACGTCGCTACAAATTGTCCATTATTCATTATCCATTGTCAATTGTCAATTTTTTACAATCTTGAATGTCTTTACCTCGTTTTTCCCTTTTGTTACGCGAACGAAATATGTCGCCGATGGCAACTGCTGCACATTGAGACTTGTTTCCGACGATGTTATCTGTTTCTGTAAAATCTCTTTGCCAGAAATATCGTACATTACACAATCGAAGCCTTCAATGTCTTCGCTTTCAATGCGCAATGTCAGGTAATCGCTTGTCGGATTCGGGAATGCCGACAACGAAATCATACCCGAAATAGCCGATTGCACATCGGTAACATCATAAATTTCGTAGGGTTGTTGAACCCCTTCGTTAATCTGTACGCTTTGCCCTACATTTGTAGAACAAAATGCCTGTCCGATGGAATAACTCAAGTTTCCTGAATTTCCACTTGCTTCGCCTCCTGAAACTATCACTGCGCTTTGCGCAAACGCACCAATGCCTGTCATCAGTACGCAGAAAAGAATAAGTATCTTTCTCATTATTACTAAATTTTAAGTTATTAATTATGGTTATTAATTTCTTCGGTTGCAAAGATAACTTCCTGACATATACACTTTTCGTTCAAGTTATACCAAAACGGTTCAAGTTGTGTCACGCTGTTTTTTGTCGTATCAGCAATATGCAAATGCATCTGAAAATATCTTTTCTCCGCCCACCAGTACCAAACAGGCAATAAACACACAAAAGAAGCGTGGCACTGATATACCACTTCTTTAAGTAGAGGTCCTGAGAATTACCTTGATAGAAGAAATTGCAAACAGTCCACGCGTATGCGCGAACCCTTACACTCTCTTGCTATCGTTTAGAAATTTCTCAGGTTTCTACTTACAAGACGAGCATAAACGCTTCGTTAATCAATATGTACGGCTTGGTTCATCGCCAAACCAATGGCAAAAATAGGAAAAGGTAATGGAATGGCAAAATTTATTTTTGCACGATTTTAATCGCATTTTCTCCTTATTAATAATTCAGAAGTTTTTTGTATATTCTAGAATATACGGCATAATTTTTGCATAATTTTTCGTATAATACATTTTGTATATGAATCAGATGAGTTTTTATTATACAAACGATATACGAAGCAAGCAAATCGCTGATTTAGAAAAAGAAAACCAATGGCTTAAACCATTTTGGGCAAGGTTATTATTATGTGTTTTTTCCAAGGTATTTAATCTAAACATTCGTATCTCCGTTGATGAAATATCTTTAAAAAACGGAATTAAATATGCAGAAAACGATTGGAAGATATATACATTACATAGTAATAAGTACTCAGAAAAAGAGAAAGACTCTTTAATAAAGAAATTGGAATTATTTTTTAAGGGTTTTGAAAAAACAATAAAAGACAATCTTAAATCTGAAAAATTACTGATTGAATAAATTATTCAAGACTATCCTATTCTCCAATAATTCGTACATAAACAGAAAAATTTGATATGTGAAAAACTCCTATATCATTTTGGCGGTGTAAATTTGTAATGGCAAATGGAGAAGTATTCTTCTCAATACATCAACCAAAAATTCCATATCGGGATGATATTGACGCAATTCCAATTTTATTAAATAGTAATTAATAAAAACTCTCGATTTTATTAAATGCCACTTTATAAAAACTGCATATTTTATAAACTGTCACTTTATAAAACCCTAATACATCAGCCCAAAATTCCATATCGGGATGATATTGCCGGAGCCGAAATAAGCAGTGTGGAAATTTGCACTACAATAGTGCAAAAATTTCAAAAAATTGCACTGCTATAGTGCAATTTTGATTTAGTTGTTCGTATCTTATTGATTGTTAATGTGTTTGTTTTATAATTAGAACTCGGGTTATTTTATTAAAATTATTGTTGTCCGCTAAAGATTCTAAAAAATCGTGCAAAATGCATAGTATCATATTATTACATGGCTATGAAATTATATGGGTTTGCATTTGGAGATACTTAACAACATCGGAGTGGTTACATATTTATAGAAAAACGTATGCATTTTTGGAGCGCTGGCGCATGTTTTTCTCTGGTTGGTGAGCCTGTCGAACCACAAAAACTGTGACAGCGCACAATTTAGCGGACAATAATGATTGTTAGTGAACTTTTTTATCTAGGCGTAGAAAAGCACGCAATACTGAAACAGGACAATAGCCACAATATTATTGTTATGAACTCGATTATTTGTGTAACGATAGACGTTTGTAACTTCAATTTATAAAGTACATACACCATCAATTATTTTCTTCTATCTTTTTGCTAAACGTAAGCAACCCTATAAATGTCAGCAGACCATTTACAATAAGTATCTCGAAGCCAAACTTGTAGCCGAAAAATAATTCCTCGGAATAGATGTTTAGCAAGTAACTGATTATCGGCGAAAGGATTGCGATGAATGGAACAGCCTTATCGTTTGGCTGGCGGTTCTTGATGAATAATCCGAAACTGAAAAGCCCAAGCAATGGTCCGTAGGTATAGCCTGCTATATCGAAAAGCATCTTTATGAGCGAATCGGTGTGGAACGGCTTGAATACTATTATAATAATGAAATAGATTGCTGCAAAAGCAAGATGTGTACGCTTGCGGATTTTTGTCTTTTTGGCTTCGTCGTAGTCCTTCTTCTCAAACTGCAAAATGTCGAAGCAGAAAGTCGTGGTAAGCGAGGTTAGCGTTCCGTCGGCACTTGAGTAGCCCGCAGCAACCAGACCTATAATAAATATTATCCACGTTACCGAACCCAAATTCTGCGAAACGGCTGCGAATATGCTGTCGGACTTTTCGGGCAGTGCAAAGCCTGTCTGCGACGAGTAAGTCATAAGAGCAACGCCGAGAACAAGGAACAATATATTGACAATCACTATACAAACACTGAACGACAGCATATTCTTCCGAGCCTCCTTCAGCGACTTGCAAGTAAGGTTTTTCTGCATCATGTCCTGGTCGAGGCCTGTCATCGCAATTGTTATGAATGCCCCGCTGAGGATTTGCTTGAGGAAGAAATTATTTGACCTCCAGTCGGTTTCAAACATTCTTGTATATCCTTCATCGGCAGCCTGCGACATCATATCGAAGAAAGAAATGTCCATCTCCTTGAGCAGGAACACAATGGTTATCACTGTAGAAAGCAGCATAAAGGTCGTCTGCAGCGTATCGGTCCAGATGATGGTCTTTATTCCGCCCTTGAAGGTGTAAATAAGTATCAGCACAATGAAAAACAGAGCCAAAGCCCAGAACGGAACGCCTATTGCCTTGAATACAAATTCGTGAAGTACAAACACTACCAAGTACATCCTAAGCGCCGAACCCATCAGTCGCGACACAATAAAAAAGAACGAACCGGTCCGTTGCGAATTGCTGCCGAATCGCTTGTCCAAGTAGGTATATATCGATGTTAGGTTCAGCTTGTAGTAAAGAGGCAGAAGTATGTATGCAATTGCAATGTAACCTATTGTGTATCCGAGGACTACACCAAAATATGTAAACTGGCTGCTCTGCACATAGCCTGGCACCGACATAAATGTCACACCCGACAGCGATGCGCCAATCATACCGTATGCCACCACAAACCAAGGCGACTTGCGGTTGCCTGTGAAAAAAGTATCGTTGGTTGCCTTCTTTGAGGTAAGGTACGAGATAAGAATCAACAATGCGAAATATCCTACGACAATGCTGGCTATTATGTATGGACTCATCTCGTTACCTATTTTCTATTAGGTTATTTCAAGTTCTTAGGCTGAATATTTTCGGGTAGCTGTATAACATATATGTCGGAGTTACCCTTCTTGCCTTTTGCTGCATTCGACTTCGAGAAATATGCCTTTGTACCGTCGGTAGAAACCTTGTAGCCCATATCGTCTGAAGCGGTATTTATTTCCTTACCTAGGTTTACAGGTTCGCTCCAGCAGTCCCAGCAGTCGTCGCTGAGACGTGTAGAAACATACATATCAAGTCCACCAAGACCTCCGTGTCCGTCGGATGCAAAATACAAGTGCTTGCCATCGGAATGCAGGAACGGGGTGCGTTCGGTATAGAGCGTGTTGATAGTAGCCCCGAGGTTTATCGGCTTGCCCCATTCTCCGTTTTCGTCAACTGTGCATACATAGATGTCGGTCTGGTTTTCATCTACCTTTCCGTGATATACAAGTCCATCGAAATCAGCATCGTTGAAGAAGTTGAGCATGTCGCTACGCTTTGCGGCAAAGAACAGAGCCTTGCCGTCCCTGCTGATGAAGGCATCGCCCTGCCAGTTGCTCGAGTTTACGTTGCCCGACATCTTCTGCGGCTTGCCCCAGGTGGCACCGGCCTTCTTCGAGAAGTAGAGACGTCCGTTCCTGAATATGTACATCGCATTGCCCGAAGCATTGATGCTCTGCGGATAGTCGTTGCCTTTCGACGAAACCTCGCTGATAAGCTGAGCCTCACTCCATCCGTCATCGGTTTTCAGCGACACGAAGATGTCTTCTCCGCTCTTGCTGTTACTACGCCCTTCTCCACAGAAATACAAGGTGTTGCCATCGGCTGAAAGTATCGGATTGTACTCGTTGCCGTTGGTGTTTATTGTTTCGGGCAAGGCTTCGGCGACGATTCCCTGATTCTTCTGCTCAAGAATATCGAGCAACTTGTTTATTTTCTGAGGATTGTCCTTCCAGTAGTCCTTGTACTTAAGCACCGTGACTGTTGCATTTGACCAATTTTTGTTTTCAACATCAGCCTTTATCATCTTCTGCAGAGCAACGAAAGCCTTTTCCCTTGGGGCAGCAGACTTTATATATTCGTCGTATGCGGCAGCCGACTTCTTGGCATTGTATCCGTTTTGAATCTTCAGTTCGTCACCCTTTACCGCCAGTGCCGAATCGGCAGCATATTTTTCGCGGATAAGGTTGCGCTGGCTTTCATTGAGTTCGCTATAGAACGACTTTAACGAAACCAGTTCTCCGTCTGATGCAACAAGGTCGTAGTACAACTTTATCGCCTGATTCTTCTTGTCGCCATCGAGGTTCTTGTAGCAGTACTTTACGATTTCGGCATTGCGGGCACCACATTGCATAGCCGACGATATTGCCATATTTTTCCACTTGCTATTAGGATGCCTCTTTACGAAACGGATGTAGGAGTAGCATTCCCCGTCGGCAGTTTCCTCGTTGAACAACTTTTCGTCGTACAGCATTTCCGCCTTGTAGTATTGCGAGCTCTTAGGATATTTTTCCATATATTGCTTCAATGCTGCCGAAGTATTTTCCTTTTCGGCATCGGCAAGTGCAATGGTATATACTTTTTCCTGTGCATCGGCGGCAAGGAAAGATGTCGGATATTTTTTCAGAAATTCCTCGTATGCTGCAGCAGTGTTTTCAGCCTGCGCCTTTTCGTATCCCTTTTCGTCGCGACGTTTTGTGGCATCGGGAATCTGCTGTGCATCGGGATAGGTCTTTATGAACGAATCGTATGCATCCTCGGTATTCTTTGCGATGGTCATCTTGTACGCCTCAATGTTGCGGTACATACGTGCTTCCGACTTGTATTCCTCCGATGCCTTGCGATAGAAGAACAGGTAGTTCTGGTATGATTCGAAAGTGTTGGCTCTTATGGCATCCTTGAGAGCAAGACGGCAAACGGTATCAATGTACTTATTGAATATCTCAGGATTCATAGGTACTGTACTCAGCTTGTCCTTTGTCTTGTCGTCGAGCTGCGGATAGTAGTCGAGACAGGTTTGCAGACACTTGTATGACTGAACAGGGTCGTAGCCTTCGTATTCCCTCTGGAACAGCAGGTATGCTCTGTAGAAATTGAATTCAACATCGTCAACGTTCTTGCTTAAGCCTTTTTCTATTGCCTTTGCTGCATTGTCGTACTTGCCCTTCCAGATGAGTTCCAACGATTTGGTTTGCTGTGAAAAGACTGATACAGAAAGCATTACTGCCAATAAAACAAGTAAAATTTTCCTATCCATATACAATATGTTTTAAGGTCGTAAATTTAAGTGAAACTATTGGATTAATAAAGAATATTTTTTGATATTTATTCAAGGGGTGTGGTTGATAGTAAGAAAACGTGATTGTTCGGAATAATTCTTTACTTTTGCCTGTCATAAAAAATTTGAATATGGTAAAGGATTACGAAATAAAAGAAGGAAAGTACATTGTGGAAGATGTCGTTTCGTGCTTCGATGTTGACTCCAACATCCGCATGAAGCCTGTTGCATTTATGAACATAGCGCAGGAAATGGCAACCCGTGCCGCCGACCCGCTTGGATTCGGCTACAACGAGATGCTGAAAAAAAATATGGCGTGGGTGCTTTCGCGCATGCACTTCGTGTTTATGGACACTCCGCTGTGGAACGATGAAATCAAGGTTACTACCTGGCACAAGGGCATTGGCGGTCCGTTTTTCCTCAGGGACTTTCTGATTAGCGGAGCCGACGGTTCGCAGAAGGTTGTCGGTACAAGTTCGTGGGTGGTTCTCGACTTGGAAAAGCGTGCGATGGTAAGGATGAGCGATATTCTGGATATGATTCCCGACGATTCGGCCTGCCACGAAAACGCAATAGAAACGCCAGCGCCTAAGGTGATGATGCCACGCAGTGCGGAGCCTCGCCTTGTGCGCAGCGAAGTGCTCGGCTATTCCGACACCGACATGAACGCCCACACCAACAACGCCCGTTACATTCAGCACGCAATGAACTGCTTCGACTATGCCGAAGTGCAGAAGCTGTCGGTTGCCGAAGTTTTCATAACATTTGCTCACGAAACCCGTCCCGGCGAAACCCTCGACCTTTACATGTACGACGAGCCACTTGCCGAGCTAAAGCTTTCGATGAACGGCAAGCCGATTGTGCGTAGCACGTTGATAGAAGGCAAGGTAGGCGACAAGCAGGCGTTCTGCACGAGGATTGTGTTTAATTAGTGTTTATAAGAAAAAAGAAAAACTGTATTGCCATTGAATACAAGACAATATCAAATCATTTTAAACAACCTTTAATTCCACAAGGTAAAAACTTAGAAATAGCATACTAAAATCAGCGGATGTCTGTCCTTTAAACTAAAAACATAGAGATGAAGTTCTTGCTACGTTATAGACTCTAATTGAGGTTTTTGTGTTTGATACATGTAATAATATATTAAGTAAGGCTTTGTGTCTATTGTGTAGTGTGTTTGGTATAATGTATATTAGTAATGTTGTGTCTATTTAAAAATTTTGTATTTTTACCCTCTCATATTTTGTTAAAATTTGTTAATAACTTTTAGTTTCTATACTATGAGCAGAAATTTATTCATTGCCTTTAGTTATTTGTTGCAAAGGTACGAATAATTCTG
>CACWOG010000016.1 GCA_902762455.1 uncultured Bacteroidia bacterium
ATTTTTTCTCCAGTGGAATGTCCGCCCTTGACGAGCACATTCCTGCAATGGCATTCGGCAACTATTCGCCTGCCACATTCAACCATATCGTCGATGCTGGAGATTTTCGTTCCCGAAATGGCTTCGGCTTCCGAAATGTTGGGCGTAAGCACAGTGCAAAGCGGGAAAAGTTCCGCTTTAAGCGAGTGAAGGAAATCGGCCTTTGCAAGCATATCGCCGCTTGTAGCCACAAGCACAGGGTCAAGAACAAGATGCCCGCGGTAGTTATTTCTTGCCAGCGATTCACGAATTGCAGCGACATTCTCCTTGGTATAGACCATACCTATCTTTATGGCATCCACAGGAATATCCTCAAGCACGGCATCAATCTGCGCCGACAGCACCTTGGCATCCACAGCCTGAATAGCCCGCACACCGCAGGTATTTTGTGCTGTGATGGCAGTTATTGCACTGGCGGCATATTGACCAAGCGAGAAAATGGTCTTGATGTCGGCCTGGATTCCCGCTCCGCCAACAGAATCGCTACCCGCGACAGTAAGCACATATCTTATTCCATCCATAAATCTTTCAATTTACAAATTCGTGAGGTACAAAAAATAGAGCGGATTGAAATTCCCAAATCTGCATTACCAGACTGGTCAACGGGTTTAATCTCAGCCTACTGTTTTCAGCACCCCAACAATATGTTTTATTGCCCGACAATGAAAGTCAAGCGTTGCAAAGGTAATAATAATTTGGATTCGATGATTTGAAATTTCGAAAATTTGAAGATTTGGATTCGATGAGCTAAATTTTCGCACCATGAGCCTGTCGAAGGGTAGCGAAATTTATGAACGTTAACTATTTTCAGTTGTCAGCATAATACAATCCCCTCCCTCTGGATGTTTTTGTAAAAAGGAGTTCCTTTTCTGGTCTGCCATTCTGCCGTAGTGTATAGCTTTGAACTGAAATATTCTCCAAATTTCCAACCCAGCGCAACAAACGGGTAAGCGTATGTATCGAAATCCTCGTATTGAATTTCGTTTTTGTCAAGAATAATAAGCAAATCCCAGTCTGAATCGGCATTGGCGTCGCCCCTTGCCTGTGAACCAAAAAGAATCAATCTGGCGTTAGGCGGCAAAACATTCCTGCCCAAATCCTGAATCTTTTCGATAATATTCAACTTATCTGCACTCATAAACTTCTGACATTGTAAGTGCGAAAATACACTTTTTTGCCAATATGACAAAATCATAACAATTTTTGACAGAAAAATCTTACAGCATTATTACAAAAAAATCTTAATTTTGCAGTGTCGAACATTCGATGCCGCTTGTATGGCATAGAGTGCGAGACAGACATATAGAAAGACGTTTACTGACGTTTTCCTTTGACATCTCAAAACTTCGCAACTTTTGATAACCATTGTCAAAGAAAAAGCAGCGGTGAATGTCTGCGTTGGTGTACATTGATAATAATCAATAATAACACAGCGTGGGCTTCGCGTTGCTCAATCTTACAATGGTGGGTAATGCGAAGACCTTGAGATGTGGGAACGAGTAACAAGATTCCCACGTTTTTTTGTATGTGCTGATATATTTTTTTGTTCCGAATCGGGAATCATCGGGTAAATGTAATAGTCAATATCGTGACAATGAGTGATATAAGACATTTTTGAAATTTAACAAAAAACAACAAACCTACGACAAGTTTTAGCGTAGGTGGTCTATAAATTTGTCGAAAAAAATAAGTGCTATGGAAGTACATTATAGAGGAAAAATTATCACGGGGAGAATCACAGAATTGTCGCGAAACGAGATATTTGTGTATGGCACCGATATGCACGGGAATCGTGTAGGGCGTGCTGAAAAGTTGGCTTGCGAAAAATTTTGGGCAGTGAAAAAAATTAAATCGGGGTTGAATGGACGTTGCTATGCCATTCCTGTCAATACCAGCAAACCGCAGGAAATGAAACCGTATATTGATGAGTTTATCGAATTTGTGAAAAACAGTCCTAACAATCGGTTCCTGATTACGCGTATAGGTTGTGGGAACGGCAATCCCGACTACAGGGACGAAACAATTGCCCCGATGTTCGACGAACTTTTTCCGTTGCCCAATGTGGTTTTTTCCATTGAGTGGGGCGTAATGCTTATTGATAATCATCCTAGTTCTAAAATAGCAACACCCGTTGCCCCAGAAGTGGTTGACGAAAAGGTTCTTAAAGACTTATGCCTGCAGTACCGTTATCAGATTGGAGCAAATTTTCTCAATTCGCTTCCCGAAATCCGCGTTAGGTATGTCATCGACGACAACAAGTTCGGATATACAACATTCGGCAATTTCTTCTTTTTTAGCGACAGGATGTATGTGTTTCCATATACCGATTATAATACCATAGGAACTGCCGAGCCAGAAGACACAGGGATTCCCGTTCCGACTGTTACATACAAAACCAAGAAGCCGGCAGGTTGCTTGCGGTACAATGTTCCAGAGAAATTCACTTTATTGTCAAGAAAGACAGGGCGGATGGTTGACTTTACCAGGGATGGTTTCAGAGATATGCTTGCCAAGTATGACGATGCTAAATTGTTGCATGTGCTTAATACTCACGATTATGCCGAATATGCCCGTCAACTTGCATACGAGGAGGCAATGCACCGTGGCATTCCCGAGGATGACATTGATGTTTCGGGAACTTTGCAGAAACAGTGGGACAAGGTGGAATGGGAAGCCAGGGAGAGAAACAGTGCAGAAGGTGTTGTTCTGGATTATTTCAACGACGAATGTTGGAATCGTCCAACTCCGCGCAGGGTGATTTTTGCGGGTGTGCAGACACCTTTCCGCGATGTAAATGGTGAATGGATATATACTGGCGATGTGGTGAAACAGCATACTGAGAAAGGCGATTTAATATATCCGGTAGGAGCGCATGTTGATTTTGGCATATATGCGTTTGTTATTGACAAGTATTGCATCAAGATAAAGCCTGACGACAAAGTGGAGCGTATTGGAACTGTATTCTACGGACTTGACTGGGAGGAGTATCCGACTACTCTTATTGAACGAAACGAGGAATTTCTTGCAGATGCATACGGCACAGAAGAACAGCAATCCGATTATAAGATGGCAATTACAAAGATTCGTTATACTCCTAACTTTATCAAGAAGAGACTGGAGTACTTTGTTTTGGAAGGATTGGAAATTGAATATGATTGGAGAAAATAGATTAAATTTGCAAAAATTTGAATATAAACAATAATCATATTTTGTTTTGTAAATAGATGCACAAGAATGTATTAATAAATTAAATATTTGAAAGATGGCAAAAGAAATTCTTTATGGTTACAAAATGACTCATGACACTGGATTTGCGCCAAATCCTTATCACGGAGTGTTGACATTGGCGACTTGCAAACCTCTTATTCGCAAGTGTGCAAAAGAAGGATATTGGATATCCGGATGGACTTCTAATGAGGTACAAGGCAAAGAACAAGCATATCATTTTACGGATGAAACTCAAAAGTTAATCTATTTGGCAAAAGTTTCGAAAGTGATAAGTTTTAAAGAGTACTGGGAAAAATATCCTCTAAAAAGACCTGCAGAGTTGGATTCTTTTAAAGAAGAAAAGGAGTGTCGCAAAAGTTGTGGAAATACTGTAATAACCAACAGTAGCGAAATTTCCTTGTGTGGTGACAATATTTATAAACCGATAAACGATTCTGATTTTGAACAGATTGAGAATATACATCACGGACCAAATTGTAAAGAACATGATTTAAGCGGTGAACATGTCCTTGTTTGCGATGAGTTTTATTATTTTGGTGTCGAAAGTGCAATTTCCGTGAAAAAGAATGATGTTGTTCATAGATGGAAAAAATTTTCAACTGAAGACGAACAGAAAATCATAGAATTTGTAACTAAAAATTATTCAAAAGGACGTAATCCGAAGAAAAAATGAAAATCATATTAAGCAGAAAGGGGTTTGATTCTTCATATGGGAATCAACCAAACCCAATTTTACCCGACGGCACATTGCTGTCATTGCCAATTCCAGACGATGATGGAAACAATACATTTTCTTCTCTTAATTGGAATGGGATGAGTTATTATGATATTATTCATTCGCTTAGACCGAAGACAGAAATTAAGGAAGACAAAATGTGTCACTTAGACCCAGATTTGAGGAAAGATGTTAAAGACCGTTTGTCTGGTTGGAAACCTGCTTTTGGGCAGTCTGGGGCAGCATTGTCTCATCTGCGAAATATGGGTGTTGGAGAAGGTGATTTGTTTCTATTTTTCGGTTGGTTTAGAGAAACGGAGATGAATCAAGGGAAACTGATTTATAAGCGAAATGCCAAAGACTTGCATGTAATTTATGCTTATATGCAGATTGGTGAAATTATTGACCCCAAGTCTGATGTTCCAGAATGGCTGAAAGAGCATCCGCACATTGGAGACAAGAAGGATAGGAATGAAGAAATAAACGAGATTTTTTTACCCACCGACAAACTTTCATTTATGCCAAATGTTAATGGTTGTGGACTTCTAAACTATCGAAAAGATAGAGTTCTTACAAAAGATGGCATGTCAAGAGGAAAATGGGATTTGCCAGAATTTTTCAAAGATGTTGCAATCAGTTATCATCCACACCCTTGGAAAGATGGTTATTTCAAATCAGCAGACAAAGGTCAGGAGTTTGTCTTGGATACTACACCAGAAATTATTGACTGGGCAAAACAAATAATCAAATAAGTAAAATTACAATAATGCCAATGTACACCTACAAAATAACCTGTCCATATTGCTCTCACAAGTTTGAATGGCACGATGGTAAAGTTGGCGACAAGATTTATCTGCACTGCGATATATGTGGCAAGGAGTTGCTGTATCCCGATGATGAAGAATCGCTTTTTCCCGAATATCCATCGTGCGAATGTGGCGGTTGGTTCGATAAAGCAGAGTACTGGGTTCCGTTTGTCTGTCCGAAATGCAAGGAGGAAATAGAACCGCGCGAAGTTAGGGGAACAATAGAGGTGGAGGAGGTGAAGGATGAATAAAAAAATCACACTACATTGCAAGCCAAATTCCAAAGAAGCGGTCATACACTGAATATTTGCTGTCGTCTTCATAGACAAATTCGTTTTCGACCAAATTCTTTACGGCATTTCTCACGCTACTGCCTGCGCCAAGATTGTATTTCGCAATAAATTCTTGTCCAGACGGTTCGGTCACAATGCGCTCCTTAGCAATCGCTTTCAACACATTTAACTGATTGGCTGTAAATAATCTGCAATAATTCTGATAACTAAAACTGTTTTCTTCAACCAATGTGCGGATTGCACGCTGTACTTCCTCGATAGTAATTTCCTTTGTCCCCCATTCGTAAAGACGATTGGCAACCGACTGTATGTACCATGTGTGAGCAAACAACGAGTTGTACATAAAATGGAAGGCCTCCCGCGACAATTTCTGCTTATGCTTGCCGAAATGCCTCGAACAAAACTCGAAATACGAATCTTCGGGGATGACACCTATATGCATAGTCTGTGCGCTCTGGTAGAAAGCCCTTTTTGCCGACGAAAACATATCCACAATTATGTGCTTCTGACTTCCCGAAAATATGAAATGAACATTCCTAAGATGCTGTATATAACTGCGCAATGTCTCCTCAACATTCTTCTCGGGATAATTTTTTATCTGCTGGAACTCGTCCAAGGCCACATAAACCGGCTTGTTTGAATTTTCCATATAGGCAAATATCTGTGACAAAGACAATTCTGGCTCGCTACCGACCATATTGACACCAATTTCTGGAAGCCCCGTGATTGCATCGGCAGAAAACGAAAACCTAAGCGACTGAATGGCTTTCATCAGCCGTTCACGAGCAGAAGCAGAACCGCAGTTGCCCATAATCGACTTTCCAAGAGACTCGACAAAGTCGCGCATATTCGTAGTGCGATATAAATCAACATAAATGCAATAAGCTTCGCTTGTCGGCACTTCCGCAAATAAATGATTTATCAGACCTGTTTTCCCAATTCTACGCGGACTAATTAGAACCACATTTCGTTCATTATACAATGCAGAACGAAGATTTTTTGTATCATTTTCCCTGTCACAAAAATAGTCTTTTGAGACATACCCGCTGATAAGAAACGGATTATTAGGCAATTTCTTTGTCATAAAATTTCGTTTTCATTTAAACACATAAATTTCACAGCAACTTTATTGCGCCAAAAAAGTTGCGCCAACAAAATTGCTCTGCAAAGGTAGAACTTTTTTTTCAACGAACAAAAAACAGGCAAAAAAAATACTCGATTAGAATTGTCGGATTTTCATTTTTAGGACTAACTTTGCATAATAAAATTTACGCACTATGGCAGACAATTATTTGGAAAACAGATACGAGGAAGTTTTCGGACAAGGAAGCGCAAAGTCGCACCCGAAACACATAAATTCAATCGATTCGCTCATTGCGAAGAACCGTAGCTATCGTGGCTACAAGAAGGACTACATTGTTCGCCCCGAAATGATGGAACGCATTGTTGCTGTTAATACGAAAATTCCGTCGGGACGCAACCAGCAGGTGCTGAGATTCAAGATTGTAACCAAGGAAACTGGTGCCGAGAAAGTTCTGAAAAACATTCATCTCGGCGGTGCATTGCCAGAACTGCATTTGCCTTTCGAAGGCACTGAGCCAGAAGCTTTTGTTATCATCTGCTCAACCGCTGCAGAAAACAAGATTGTTGATATCGACCTTGGCATTTCAATGCAGTCGATGTTGCTGAAAGCAGTGGAAATGGGACTTAACGGCATTATCATCTGCGCTTTCAACAAGGAAGAAATCAAGCGAGAATTTTCTCTACAATACGAACCTTTGGCAATCGTTGCTATCGGCAAGGGCGATGAAAAGATTGAACTGGTTCCGATTTCCGAATCCGACAGCCACGCCTACTACCGCAAGGACGGAATACACTATGTGCCAAAGGTTAAGTACGAAGACCTTGTATTATAAGGCATTCACATGTCAGTCACCGAACAAGAATACATCACGATAGAGGAGCATCCGCTCCAACCATTTCTTCCCGACGGTGCCGAAATACTTATGCTCGGCAGTTTTCCACCCAAGCGAGAGCGCTGGTCAATGGACTTCTACTACCCTAACATACAGAACGATATGTGGCGCATAATGGGACTTATCTTCTTCAACGACAAGGACTA
This sequence comes from uncultured Bacteroidia bacterium, assembly GCA_902762455.1. Taxonomy (GTDB): domain Bacteria; phylum Bacteroidota; class Bacteroidia; order Bacteroidales; family ML635J-15; genus Bact-19. Next base: position 7,204 of record CACWOG010000016.1, read on the forward strand.
CTTTGTGGAAGCCAACGGAAAGAAATTCAGGTTCTGCTACGACAAGGTTGTAAAGTTCTGCACCGAAAAGCACATTGCAATATTCGATGCCGCCAGTTCGGTGCGACGTCTGATGGACAACGCCTCGGATGCCCATTTGGAGATAGTTGAACCAACCGATATTCCAGCACTTCTGCGCAAGATTCCACAATGCCGCACAATAGTTTCCACAGGTGGCAAATCGGCAGAAACAATAGCCGCACAACTTGGTTGCAAAGTCCCCGAAGTCGGTGGATATGCCACTTTTAGCCTTGATGGAAAGGAATACAAATTCCATCGTATGCCGTCCTCATCGCGAGCATTTCCGATGAAACTGGGAAAAAAAGCGGAAATATACAGAAGGATATTCGAGTAAAACGCCAAAAAAAGCGGCTAACATTTCTATTAGCCGCCTCAATAATTTCACTAACAAAATTCTACTTGACCATCTTCAAGGTCTCGTTGATTTCGCTTCCGTTAATGCGGATGAAATAAACGCCAGGAACATAATTGTCTGCATTTATTTCAAAACTATTCTGACCTGCCGACAGATGTTTATTTGTCATATATACAACCTGTCCGCTCAGGTTAACAACCGAAATTTCCGCATCTTCACTTACTGCCGACTCAATTTCAACATTGATTATGTCGGTGAAAGGATTAGGATATGCATTTGCCGATGAAACAACAATTTCCTCAACAGAAACAGGGTCTCCGCCTTCAACTTCAATGTACAGACGAACCGAGAACGATGTCACAAGACGACCGCCATTGCAGGTGAAATAAAGGTTGAATGCATAAATTCCAGACAATGCGCTGTCGAGAGGATATGCAACGTCAATGTTGTGAACATTACCGTTAACATCGAAGAGCTCCCAAGTAACAACGCAATCGCCGCTAACTGTATCTATTGCATATTCGAGAACCTGAGCCTTTACGAAACGTGCATCGAAGCAAGAATCAACAGCCTGTGAAACTTCCTCAACAATTTCGTTGGAAATTTCTTCGGTTACAGGAACATCTACGTAAATGCAGCCGTTAACAGCATTGTTTTGTTCGTCGCGAACTTCAACGCATACTGAACCGCTTTCGTACATCTTGAAATAGCATCCGTTGTCGGCGCCAGCAGCCATCCACGAATAAGCGTAAGGTGCAGAACCGCCAAATGCCTGAGCATAAACCACTGCAACTGGAATTACAGAAATACCGTCATCGGTATAGGTCTGCTCCATTTCAAGATGGTAGTCGAGAGTTACATACAATTCGTCAAATTCTTCTTCTGGTACATTATAGGTGATTTCGAAAGAAGTTGTTCCGACACAGCCATTTGCATCGGTTACCACTACAGTGTAGATTCCCTGATACAAGTCGGTTGCATTGTCGCCTATGTTTCCATTGCTCCAAGTGAAACTATATGGAGCCTGACCACCTTCTGCGGTAACAACTGCCGAGCCGTTAGGATTGGTCGTGCTTGTTGTAGGAGTTACAGAAACGTTAGCCATAAGGTTGACATTGTCGCAGTTGACACCTTCAACAAATACCGAAATGTTGGCGAAACATCCGTTTGCATCAGCAACGAATACATTGTGAACGCCGTTTTCAACATTCTGAAGCATATAGCCGTCCTCGGTAGCAGTACCGTTGGTATTTCCGTCAACATATACGGTTACAGGATAAAGGACATTTTCAAAATGAAGCATAGTGCCATTATCGGTAACTTGTTCTGCAATAGAAACGTTACAGATATTTTCAATTACAAAGTTGACATTAGCCACACATCCGTTTGCATCGGTTATAGCAAGCGAATAGGTTGCGGCCGGCAAACTGCTGATAACAAAGCTGTTTTCCATGAAAACATATTCGTATGAAGCTGTTTCCTGCGACATACGAACCCTATATGGTGCAACACCGCCAACAACAGCAACATTTGCGGCACCGTTTGCAATGTCGGAGTTCTGTGCGTTTACAACACTTACGTTAGCTGTAATTCCCATTGTACTTTCAACATCAACATTTGCAACTGCCGAGCAACCGTTTGCGTCAACTACAGTTACCACATAAACACCATCGGCATAAACTTCAATAGCATTTGCAACAGAACCATCGCTCCACATATATGAATAAGGTACTGTTCCTCCTATTGTTGTTGCGGTGATTGTAACTGTCGGCTCTGCACAAGTTATTGTGCCTGCTGTAAGATTTACTACCAATGCTTCGGGTTCAACCACAGAAATTTGTTCGGTTGCTGTACAACCACTAGCATCGGTAACGGTAACAATGTAATCTCCCGCGCCAATGTTTGCGGTCGATGTAGTCATACCGTTGTTCCAGTTGTAAACGTAAGGTTCTGTTCCTCCGTTAACAACAACCGTAGCATCTGTAGTTTCACCATGGCAGGCTATGTTACTGCTGTTGACTGCAATTGTAAGGGCAGGAACTTCTGTGATTGTTATGGCTTCGTATGCGGTACAGCCGTTTGTTCCTGTTGCTGTTACATAATAGATGCCTGCTGCAGTTATGACATTTTCAGCCGTGCTTACGCCATTTGACCAGGAATATACAACTCCACCTGTTGCCATAAGATTTATTTCCGTGTTGGCACAACCGAGAGTTGTAGTGTTGGAATTGTTGACTATGCTAAGCATAGGCGCATTGACATCCTCAGTTATCGTAATGGACTGCATTGCATTGCATCCGTTTGCATCGGTAACATTTACGTTATAGACGCCAGCGTTGTTGGCCACAATCGTATTTGACGTGGAGTTGTCGCTCCAAGTGTAAATATATGGAGCTGTTCCGCCAATTACTGCTGCCGTAATATTGGACATTGGAGTATTGCAGGTCAATTCCATTACATCTGCACTCAATGAAAGTGCAAGCATCTCCGGTTCACTAACAGAGAAGCTGTATTCTGCCGTACATCCGTAGGAATCGGTAACGGTAACGATGTAATAACCTGCACCAAGATTTGCAGTCGATGTGGTCATTCCGTTGTTCCAGTTGTATACGTAAGGTTCTGCTCCGCCGTTAACAACAACCGTAGCATCTGTAGTTTCACCGTGGCAGGCTAAGTCGCTGCTGTTGACCATAACATCGAGAGGTGCCGATACTTCCACCGTAACGTTCTGCATTGCCGTACATCCATTTGCATCGGTAACGGTAAGCGAATAAGTTGTGGTTGAGAATGGTGTCACCTCAATTACCGAAGTAGTTGAACCGTCATTCCATAGATACATATAAGATGGATTTCCTCCCATAGCAGTTGCCGTAATGTTTGCTGACGAACCGCTACAAATTGTAGTAGCACTTGTGGTAACAGAAACGTCAAGCATTGAAGGCTGGTCGATTGTAACGCTTTGGGTTACATTGCAACCGTTTGCGTCTGTAATTGCTACGCTGTATGTTCCTGCTGCCAAGCCTGTTACAGTAGATTCCTGTGACGAAATAGTAGCCCAGTTGTATGTGTACGGTGCCGTTCCGCCAGTGACAGTAACCGTTGCAGAACCTGTACTTTCACCATAGCATTGTATAGATGTGGAAGTTATGCTTGCTGCAAAGACTTCTGGTTCTGTTACAGCGAAACTGTATTCTGCCGTGCATCCATTGGAATCGGTAACGGTAACGATGTAATTACCTGCGCCAATGTTTGCAGTCGATGTGGTCATTCCGTTGCTCCAGCTATAAATGTAAGGTGCAGTTCCGCCGATAACCGAAACATCAGCCTCTGTCGTTCCTCCGTTGCAGACTATGTCATTGCTGTTGACTGCGATTGTAAGGCCTGGAACTTCAGTGATTGATATGGTTTCGTATGCGGTACAGCCGTTTGTTCCTGTTGCGGTTACCGAATAGGTGCCTACTGTGGTTATGACATTTTCAGCTGTGCTTACGCCATTTGACCATGCATAAGCAGCTCCACCTGTTGCCATAAGATTTATTTCCGTGTTGGAACAACCGAGAGTTGTAGTGTTAGAATTGTTGACTATGCTAAGCATAGGAGCATTAACATCTTCAGTTATCACAATGGACTGCATTGCCTCGCATCCGTTTGCATCAGTAAGTGTAACACTGTATAAACCTACATTCGAAACCATTATGGAATCTGTTGTCAAACCGTTGCTCCAAGTGTAAATATATGGAGCTGTTCCGCCTGATACTGTAGCTGTTATATTGGACATTTGTGCGCTGCAGGTCAATACCGTTGCATCTGCGTTCAATAAAAGTACGGGCATCTCTGATTCTAAAACAGAGAGGCTGTATTCTGCCGAGCAGCCATTGGAATCAGTAACGGTAACAACATAGCTGCCAACCATAAGGTTTGCGGTTGCTCCAGTTGTGCCGTCGCTCCAATTATAAGCATACGGTGCTGTGCCGCCGGTAACAGCAACAGTAGCCTCTGCCATTTCTCCTTGGCAAACTACGTCTCTGCTGTTAACCATGATTGTTGGTGTATTAGGAATAGACAAAACAACAGTTGTAGATGTTTCATTTCCGGATTGGTCTCTTACGGTAACTGTTACCATTGTAGTTGTTGTAATCTGGTAACCTGCAGAAAGGTCCTGAGTTATTACAAGGTCGCTATTTGCTGTAATGTTGTCGCTAGAAACAGCACGGATTTCTTCTGTAAGATCCGGAACAACGAAAGAGCAACTGCTTGAAGTAAGCTCACGGTCAAAATTGTTTCCGTTTATTGCAGGAGGCTCGTTGTCGCTTACAGTTACGGTAAACGAGCATTCTGAGAAATTACCAGACAAATCAGTAACAGTCCAAGTTACAGTTGTCGAACCCAATTCGAATACCTGACCGTCTAGGGTTGTGTTAGGTTGTGTTATATTCATTGTCGCACCGCTGAGCGAATAAACAATGCTTGCAATGCCAACATTGTCGTTTGCTGTGATATCCCAGTCGGAACCGTTGTGAGTATAAGTGCTTACTCCTTCATTGGGTGATACTTCTGTACCAGTTATAGTTGAACAGCTAACACCTGCAGTCGGGTCAAACGGATTGTCGATATTGCTCGGGTCACAACCGATGCAAGGTTCTTCGTTGTCGATTACAGTTACGGTAAACGAACAGGAATTGCTGTTGCCACATATATCAACTACGGTATATACTACATCAGTGACTCCAAGTTCGTATATTCCGCTTGCATCTTGCGTATTATTATAGTTATTAATGTAATAATCCACAGCAGTGTTATCGTCAACAATAACGTCAGACAAAATAACATTAGCAGTATTTGAACCTTCATCGGTACTTACCGTCATACTTGATGGACAAATTATGGTTGGTGCTTCAGTATCGTTTTGTGAAGTTACTGTCGCACTTGCCATTGCAGAACAGCCGTTTGCATCGGTAGCGGTTACGAGGTACATACCAGCTGCATTAGCCATTATTGAACTTGAAGTTTCACCATTGCTCCAAGTGTACAAGTAAGGAGCTGTGCCTTCCGATACTGTTGCCTCAATGTTGGCGGATGGATTAGAGCAAGTTAATATAAAGGATTCCGAATTCAATGAAATTGTAAGTGGCACAGAAACTGTGATTGTAATGTCTTGTTCTGCATAACAACCATTAGCATCAGTTGCCGTAACTATATAGGTCGTAGTTAATGTTGGCGCTACAATAATAGATGGATTATTTTCGCCACTGCTCCACGCGTATCTGTAATCTGGAGTTCCTCCAATTGCCATTGCAGTTAATTCTACATCCTCGCCTGCGCAAATTGTACTGGAGCCATTAATCGAAAGCATAATCGGGGAAGATTCTTCCAACGTAATCTGTCTGGAAGCAGTACATCCGTTGCTGTCTGTAACTGTTACGCCATAAGATCCAGCAGAAAGGTTTGCTGTTTCTCCGTTCGAGCCATCGCTCCATATATAATTATATGGTGACATACCTCCCATTGCGGATGCTGTTAGCATTGCGATTTGTCCGCTACATAGCGAATTTTCACCAGAAACATAAACTGATGGAGACTCTGTACTTCCTATAATGTCAATCGAAGCAGTGACAGTACAACCGTTTTCTCCATTAGCAGTTACCATATATAATCCTGGATTGGTTACGGTAATTTCACTAGAACTAGAACCATCTGACCAGAAATATGAAGAACCACCCTCTGCCATTATTGTTATCTCGGTTTCGCTACAAGTGAGCGTTGTTGTTCCCGAAATACTGGTTATGGTAACCTGAGGAACGCTATAGTCTTCGGTTATAGCAATCGAAGCCGAAGCGGTACAACCATTTGTCGTGGTTGCTGTCACGTAGTAAACTCCTGACGCACTTGCCATAATCCTATCGGAAGTCTCGGCATTTGACCATTCGTATGTCATCGAATCGTCACTTCCGCTTGCAATTATTATAACTTCTTGGTAGTTGCAATTAAGCGTTGTTGCATTACTACTCAAGGACACATAACAATCATCCTGCGCATTTACCGAGAATCCAAGGCAAAGCAACGGGACAACAAAAAGTATCATTAACAGATACTTAAGATAAACTTTACTCATAAGTAAAAATTTTAATAATTAAAAGGACCTCTAAACTAATAAAAACTCCCAACCCTGCGAAGTCCGTTAAACAGAATCCGAAAGCAACTACGGCGCAAAACTACATATTTTTCTCATATTTAAGACATTTTTTTAATATTTTTTTACCTTATACAAAGGAGACAACTTGTTGAATATAAACAAATTGAAATAATATTATCTCTATAAGAATTTCATTGTGGCGCTATTGACAACCTTCATCTCAATGTAGCCAAGCTTTAGCTCAACGAAATTAATCGTAAATCCCTTTCGGGTATCACTGATAACCGCACTTCGACCCTTCGACTAAGCTCAGGGAGCAGCTCAGCACAAGCAGCACATGAAACCTTGAAACGGCAAAGCCATTGAAACAGCGTAGCGCCAAACTTAGAAACCGCGTAGCACCTCTTAGTGCGCCTCCAGCCAGTTCTTTCCAAACCTTGCATCAACAATCAGCGGAACGCTTAATTTCACGCAATTCTGCATTTCGTCAACAACAATCTGCTTCACTATTTCCATTTCCGAAACTGGCACATTGAAGTTCAATTCATCGTGAACCTGCAAAATCATACGCGCCTTAAGGTTGTTTTCGTTGAAACGGCGGAAAATGTTAATCATGGCAATCTTCACAATGTCGGCGGCAGAACCTTGGATTGGCGCGTTCACGGCATTGCGCTCAGCAAATCCGCGGACAATGGCATTACGGCTGTTGATGTCGGGCAGGTAACGACGACGACCAAACATAGTCTCGACATATTCCTTCTCGCGTGCATCGGCAATACTGCGTTCTATGTATTCCTTAACACCACTAAAAGTCTCAAAATAACTGTCAATCAAAGCTTTGCCTTCCTTCGGCGAAATATTCAAGCGCTGTCCCAAGCCAAATGCCGAGATACCATATATAATACCGAAGTTGGCTGTCTTTGCCTTCGAACGCATTTCGCGGGTAACTTCGCTTTCATCGACCTTGAAGATTTTGGCAGCTGTAGCAGTATGAATATCAAGGCTATACTTATTGAAAGCATCGAGCATTGCGTGGTCCTGACTAAGGTGAGCCATCACGCGAAGTTCTATCTGCGAATAGTCGGCTGAGAAAAATATATGCTCGTCATCTGAAGCGACAAAGGCACTACGAATGACCTTTCCACGCTCGTCGCGAATAGGAATGTTCTGCAAGTTGGGATTTGCGGAACTCAAACGACCTGTAGCCGTAACCGCCTGATTGAAACTTGTGTGCAGCATTCCTGTCGTTGGATTTACAAGTGTCGGCAAAACATCAACGTAGGTGCTAATCAGCTTATTGACCGAACGCCATTCCAAAATCTCATTCACAATCGGGTGCTTGTCAATAAGTTTCATAAGTTCCTCCTCGCTCGTGCTGTACTGCTTGGTCTTGGTCATCTTTGGCTTCGGATCAACCTTGAGCTTCTCAAACAAAATCACACCCAACTGCTTAGGCGACGAAATATTGAACTTTTCGCCAGCATGCTCATAGATACTTTCCTCTATTCCAACAAGTTCCTTTTGCAATTCGGTAGAATATTCCTTCATTCTTGCCGAATCGATGCGCACGCCAGTCCTTTCCATCGACATCAGCACCTTAATAAGCGGAATTTCAATATCGTAGAGAAGTTTTTCAATTCCCTGCTCCTTGATTTTCGGCAACAGAATATCCTTCAATTGGAAAGTTATGTCGGCATCTTCGCACGAATAGTTGCTTACGATACGAGGCTCTACGCTACGCATTGTGCGCTGGTTCTTGCCTTTCTCACCGATTAGTTCCTCGATTGGTATCATTCTGTAACCCAGATACTTATTCGCAAGAAAATCAAGGTTATGCTTTTCCTCCGGCTCAAGAATATAGTGAGCCAACATAGTGTCGAAAAGCTTATTTTCTACCTCAACGCCATAATTTTCAAGGATTTCCAAGTCGTATTTAAGGTTCTGTCCAACCATTGTCTTCGACTTGTCGGAGAAAATGGGAGCGAAAATTTTCAGAATCGACAAGACAGCATTCCTATCGGCAGGGCAAGCCACATAATACGCTACGCCCTTTTCCAACGCAAAAGCCATTCCGACAAGTTCGGCAGTAAGAGCATCGGTGCCAGTGGTTTCGGTATCAAAGCAATATTCATTAAGCACAGCGAGTTTTTCGGCAAGCTGCTTAGCCTCAAAAGGAGTCTCAACAAGCGTATATGATACATTTTTGTCAGAAAAACTCTTTTCAAGAACGGGTTGTTGCGGCGCAAATTCCTGCACTGGCTGACTGAACAAGTCGAGCTGCAACTGCGGCTGAGCAACTTTCACAGTCTTATTTTCGGGCGTGGGTTCGGCAAAGGCTTTGCTTCCTATAATCCTCTGCTTCAGCGTGAAGAATTCCAAATCGTCGAAAACACTTGCCAAGGCATCAAAATCGGGTGTTTCCAATTTCATTTCGTCGAGCGTAACATCCACAGGCACATCGGTCTTTATGGTTGCAAGCTTGTACGACATACGCAACTGCTCGATGTTGTTCTCAAACGACTCCTTTTGCTTGCCTTTTAGCTGCGAAATATTCTTGATAATATTTTCAATGTCACCATATTTTGCAATAAGGTTGGCAGCAGTTTTCTGACCGACTCCCGGCACACCCGGAATATTGTCAATGCTATCGCCCCACAACGCAAGTATGTCAATTACTTTTCTCGGATTATCAATGCCAAACTTCTCGTTTACCTCTTTTACGCCAAGCACTTCGGGCACATTTCCTGAATGAGGCGGCTTGTACATGAAGATATTTTCATCGACGAGCTGACCGTAGTCCTTGTCTGGCGTCATCATATAGACTTGATTATCAGCATTTGCGAACTTCTTTGCAAGTGTACCAATGACATCATCAGCCTCATAGCCAGCAATCTGTATTATAGGAATGCGATATGCTTCAAGGATCTGCTTAATGTATGGCACAGCAACCTTGATGTCCTCGGGCGTAGCCTCGCGGTTTGCCTTGTATTCGGGAAACATATCGTGTCGGAAATTTGGTCCCGACGGGTCAAAAGCCACGGCAATATGGGTGGGCTGTTCGCGTTTAAGCACATCTTCCAATGTATTAACAAAACCGAACACTGCCGAAGTGTTTATCTTCTTGGAATTTATGCGCGGATTCTTGATAAAAGCATAATAAGCCCTGAATATCAAGGCGTAGGCATCGAGAAAAAATATCTTGTTTGACATATCTGTAAAATTATGATGCAAAGGTAATTCAAAAAAAAATACTATCCAAGTTGACTAATGCACCATTCCCTAAAAAACAAAAAAGCCGAATGAAAAAACTTCACCCGGAAAATAATATGAAAAACAAACTATCCTAATTTCAACCCTAAAATAGGTACCCCGGGCCGGGGTCGAACCGGCACGATCGCAATGATCACTGGATTTTAAGTCCAGCGCGTCTACCTATTCCGCCACCAGGGCACTGATTTCACTACTTCAAAAGAGCGTAAAAAAAAAAGAGCGAGAAACGAGACTCGAACTCGCGACCCCGACCTTGGCAAGGTCGTGCTCTACCAACTGAGCTATTCTCGCTAAAAGCGATGCAAAGGTAATACAAATTTTCGTTCGCTTCCAAACATTTTTTGTATTTTCTTCAAAAAATCTTATTTATCATTGATTCTTAAACAATTACATCACAAAAAAAAAATGCTCACAAATCATTAAAACACTATTATTTCATCCTAAAAGAGAACCACAATCACAACAAAAACATCAATTGTGGAACATTGTATCAAAAAAAACAGAAACGAACAATGCCCCACAAAGCTTCATTTCTTCCATTGTAAAAACAAAAAATTTACTTAAGTTTGCCACAAATATTTATGGTTACAGAAATGAAAACAATTATCGCCACAATAGCACTATTATTTATATTAGGTATTGCAACGGCACAGGTTGACACAAAATTCACGACTTCGAACTTCCCTGGAAAAGCCAACGAGGTAAACGCTGCGAAAAGCAATATTAGCAATGGCAACTCTTGCTTCTTCGCCGGCGACTATGCCAACGCACTGAAATACTATGCACAGCCGCAAAAACTCAATCCCAACAACTCCGACCTCAACTTCAAGATTGGGTACTGCCATTACAACTCGCTACAAAAATCGCAATGCCTCGAATATTTTGAACGCGCCTACAAGCTAAACAAGGCAATCGACAAGAAAATCCTTTTCTACCTCGGATGCGGCTACCATTGGAACTACCGTTTCGAAGAAGCAAAAAAATGCTACGCCGACTATCTGAAAACCGTGCGCGACAAGAACGAACAAACCGAAATTCGCCGACTTATCCAGCAATGCGACAATGGTATCGAAATCATGAAGGACACTGTAGATGTGAAAATAATAAACCTCGGTGAAAACATCAACAGCGAATACCGCGAATACATTCCGCTCGTAACCTCCGACGGGTCAAAGCTTTATTTCACATCTCGCCGCAAAGGTGGTACTGGCAATATGATTCTCGACGATGGAATGTACTGCGAAGACATCTACGAAAGCACCCATACGCAGTCGGGATGGAGCAAGGCTCGCAACATAGGCTCACCGCTCAACACAACACTAAACGATGCCGTAGCCGGCCTTTCGCCCGACGGGCAGACAATGTACGTGTATATGGACACCAACGGCGGCGACATTTATGTTTCGACGCTCAGGGGCAGCAAATGGCAAAAGCCCAAGAACATTTCGGAAAAGATAAACAAGGAATCGCACGAGGCAACAGTTTGCCTGTCGTCGGACAACAAGACGTTGTATTTTATTTCAAACAATAGCAAATCTATCGGGATGCACGACATTTTCTACTCCACACTCGACCGCAACGGGAATTGGTCGGCACCAATAAATATAGGGCGTCCAATCAATTCGGAATACGAAGAACGCGGTGTTTTCATACATCCCGACGGCAGGACATTGTATTTCAGTTCGAACGGACACAACACAATGGGCGGATACGACATTTTCAAGTCGGTACGTGACGAAAACGGCAACTGGTCGGAGCCAGAAAACCTAGGATATCCAATCAACACGCCACTCGACGAAACCTATTTTACAATAACCGCCAGCGGCCGCAACGCCTACTACACTTCGGCTCGTCCCGACGGCTTCGGACAGTGGGACATCTACGAACTGAAATTCCCGACAAAAGAAAACAAGCCCAATGCGCCGAAAGTCCTCGTAACACTCGTGAAAGGCACAATCACCGATGCCGACAAGAATTCGCCCCTCGAAGCAAACATCGAAATCACCGACAACAGCAAAAACGAGGTTATATCCACCTTCAAGTCGAACAGCTCGTCGGGAGCATACATTGTGAACCTGCCTTCGGGAAAGAACTACGGACTCAGCGTAAGCAAGGACGGCTACCTTTTCCACAGCGAAAACTTTAATCTTGCCGACACCGCTGACTTCCAGGAACTTGTAATCGACGTTCAACTGAAAAAAATACAGGTCGGCACAACCATAATCCTGAAAAACATATTCTTCGACTACAACAAATCGTCGCTGCAGCCCGAATCGTATGCCGAACTCGACCGTGTAGCCGAAATCCTAAAGAAGCAACCTAACCTAAAAATCGAAATTTCGGGGCACACCGACAACCAAGGTAGCCTGAAATACAACACCGACCTGTCGGAATCGCGTGCGAAAACAGTTGTCGACTACCTCATCGGCAAGGGCATTGCCGAAAATCGTCTGACCTACAAGGGTTATGCATACGAAAAGCCAATCGCCACCAACGACACCGAAGAAGGTCGCAGTGCAAATAGAAGGGTGGAATTCAAGATTCTAGAAACGAAATAGATGATTTGATGATTCGAATTCAATCGTAAATTACCTTGGATTATATTCCGATAAATTCAAAACCTTCTGGTAATCGGTTTCTTCCATCAGTTCCGTAAACGAAACCTTATTGTTCTCGACATACGATTTCACAATCTGCAAGCCTGTCCAGTTGGCGACCCTTGCAGGGCATTCCTGTCCGAACGGAGCCGTAAACGGAGCATTTTCGGTAAATTTCTTTATCGTGAACATATCGGTTGTGAAAAGATAGTTGTTCTCTATCAGGCTAGTCCACATATCGCGTTCAAAATGACGGCAATAGTCGAGTTCATCGTCGGTATAAGTAAGTCGGTCAGTTTCGGGCATATCGGGGAACATAGCTTCGACAAAGTACATTGCCATTCCGTTGTAAATCATTCGGTTTACCAGATTGTCGGTTTCGTGAGCATAGGGATGCATATCGTGGAACCATTCGGTCATCACGTCCACGGGAATTCTCTTGCGCTGCATCTCGCGCTTTGCAAAATCAGGAATCTGAAGCATATCGTATAGCGGACATTTTTCGCCGAGGTATTTCTCAAGTCCAATGCCCACATAACCGTCCATTAGCACGACCGACTGGTTGAACCCAGCCACAAAGGTTACGACACGCGGGAGTTCCATATCGGGATAATAATATAAAAGGTGACGGAAACCATCATTCAATGTTTTCTGCACATCATCACAATTGGCAAACTCCTTGTTTACAGCACCATAAGCCTCAATTACAGAATAATCGGAAAAGAAAACCCGGAGGCATTCGTAGTATGCCTTGTCGCTGTAAGTTCCGCACGATATAATATGCATATTGTACATATCGAAGAAAAACGGATACTTCTCGGCAAGCTGCTGGGTATAGCCGACCGGAATCGTGGACTTGATCACGATCGCGGGTTTTACCGCTTTTTCCGCGGTGACTTCCGAAACAAGCCGGACCACGGAGTCAACGGCAGAACAGTCAAAGTAATTGGTCTTCGGGTCATAGTTTGTCGG
>CACWOG010000017.1 GCA_902762455.1 uncultured Bacteroidia bacterium
GACAGGACAATATCGTTCCATTCTGTTGTCTTAAAAGCATTTACTGTCTGATAATAATAAGACTTAGCGGCCTTCTCGGCATCCTTGTACGAAACACGCTCGGCCTTTGCATAAACCAGGCAGCACAATAATATTGATAATGTTAAAAATCTTTTCATTAGCAACCGACTTTTCCCCGCCGTAAGCCCCTAAACGGCAATTCAAAATTCACACATAAAAAAGAGAGCTTCGTTTTGCAATAAAGCTGAAAAACGCCTTTTTTATTTATATCATAAAATTTACGAGGGCAAATATAATGATTATTTACAATTTACGAAGTACGAATTACGATTTTTGATTTGTAAGATTTGATTTTGCAATCACAAAAAAATCGACTATTTTAGCACCGCAAAATTTTAAACGTACTACATCATGAAAAAAGTATTCTTTTTCATACTCATAGCATTAGCAAGCGCATACTCGTTTGCACAGCACACATCACTGGCATTTGAAAGCGACAGGCACGAACGCTTCTGGATTTACATAAATGGCCAGCAACAGAACCGCAACCCGGAGTCTTCAATACAAATTACCGGGCTTTATCCCGACTGGGACTACTCGGTTCGCATAGTGATGGACAACCGCAGGCATTCGGAAATGACAACCACCATGCGTCTGCACCACGGTCAAAACAACTATTCGCTAAACTGCGACCAGCGAAGCGGACAAATAAGGCTTACATCTATCAACCGCGCCATAAATGCAACAGTAACACTTGGCGTACAAATGATTCAGAACATTGTGCAGATGGGAAACCAAATGGACGGCTACGGAAATAACACCTATCCACCACAAAACGGATACCCAAACCAACAGCACGGCAACCATCACAACAACCAGCAGTACCCGCCACAGGGAAACCACCAATATCCCCCGCAAGGTCAGTATCCTCCGCAACAACCACCTCACGGAGGACATCATCATCACCAGAATCCAACACAGCCAAATCAGCCGCCACAAGTTATAATAGTGGAACAACCAGCCCCTGCTCCCGAACCAGTTGTAATGCCTTGCTCCGATGCCGATTTTGAAGATGCAAAGCGCACTATAGAAAAAGCAGACTTCGAGCAGACAAAACTTACAATTGCAAAGCAAATCGTAGCATCGGAACTGATGACGGCAAAGCAACTTGCCGAAATTGCAAACCTTTTCGACTTCGAACACACCAAACTGGAATTCCTGAAATACGCCTACCCATACTGCTTCGACCAGAACAAATACTATATGGTAAACAATGTATTCGAATTCTCATCGTCGGTTGACGAACTGAACGAGTACATAAGCAAGTAGTTGGGTGGGGCTAAAGCCGTTTCTCGCTTCGCTGTTTGAATGGCTGACGCCGTTTCTAAGTTTGAATGGCTTACGCCGTTTGAGTGCCTGCGGCGTTTCAGGGTTCAATGTTCAAGGGTTTGAATGGCTAAAGCCGTTTCTCGCTTCGCTGTTTGAATGGCTGACGCCGTTTCTGGGGCTAAAGCCGGTTCTATGCCTACGGCGTTTCAATGGGCTACGCCCGTTTCTGAGTTTATCGCTTCGCTGTATTGTCCGCTAAACTCATTCTGGTCATTCCGTAAAACAAAGCGAACCGACTAAGGAACGTGTCGTGTGAGCCTGTTTGTACGGAATCTGTTCTCTAATAATAGGTTAACAGATTCCGAACAGCCGATTTCATGCTGCTCCTCGTGCCGTATCGCAGGTTCAATCTGGTTTCCGGAATGACAAGCCCCATCATCAATATTCTTATGTAAAATAGTGTTAACAAGGGACTTATAGTGCTTGAACATTTTTTAGCGGACAGTAATAGTTTCTAATAGTTTGATGTGTGCATTGTTTCGGGGATGCCATCTACACCTTCTCGTTCTTTACCATAAACTTGTGCAGAACAATAAGCGACCACAACCTATTATATAGGTATCCGTGACCCGCACGGAATTTCTTTATAAGTTTCTGAACTTCATCATAGTTCACAAGATTGTACCTTGCAATGATGTCTTCGTTCAGGTAGTCGTCGATAAGGTACGACAAGTCGGTTTGCAACCAGCGTTCCAGCGGAATGGAAAAACCGCTCTTCTTCCTGTCGAAAAATTCCCTGGGCACATATTCGTAAAGCACTTCCTTTAGAATGTACTTTTGTACCCCATTGGAAATCTTGAATTTAGGACTGATATTCAATGCCAGTTCAACCAACCTGTGGTCGAGAAGCGGAACGCGGACTTCGAGGGCATACTTCATTGAGGCGCGGTCAACTTTCACAAGAAGGTCGTCCTTCAGATAGTAGCGTATGTCGAATATCGCCTGTGCCTCCTCGGGTGTAAGCTTGCGGACATAATTGGAATAGTCCTGTTCAACGCCTGTATCAACAAAAATATTGGGATTCAATATTTTAGACAATTCAAGTTCGCTGAAAAGGTATTGTTCCTGCGAGAAAATGTGGCTCTTTAGGTGCTCCTTGTTCTTGTACTTGAAAATGTACGAGGCACGCTTGTACCTATCTGATGGTGAAATGCTTAGCAAATCCCCAATAACCTGTTTGAACGGCTCCTTGCCAAGGTTGTGCATACGTTTTGCCCAGATATAAGCCCCATAGCCGTGGAAAAGTTCGTCGCCACCGTCGCCCGAAAGCGCCATAGTGACTTCCTGCTTTGCAAGCCTCGACACCATCATCGTGGGTATTGCCGACGAATCGGCAAATGGCTCGTCGTAAGACTCAAGCATGTCGCCAATAAGTTCCTTCGCGTCATTTTCGGTAACGGTATATTTATGGTGGGCAGTTCCAAGATATTCGGCAATCTTTTGCGCATACTCCGACTCATCGTGGGCACGGTCGGCGAAACCGATGGAAAAAGTGTTCAACTTTCCACTGCAAACCTTTGATGCAACGGCAGTTACAAGACTTGAGTCGATACCACCGCTAAGGAATGTTCCATAAGGCACATCGCTGATAAGCTGCATCTTTACTGCCGACTCAATGGTCTCGCGTATGCGCTGCTTGGCCTCTTCGTAGTCGCTTATGATGTTGCGGCGTATTATTCCCTCCACGTCCCAGTAGTTTTCGGAACGGAATCCTTTTTCGGATATGATGCCGATTTCGCCGCTTGGGAATTTTTTTATGCTGGAATAAATAGTGTCGGGTTCTGGAATAAAGCCCAAATTTAGGAACTCACTGATTGCTATATTGTTAAGCTGACGATTGTCACGGATTTTCTTTATTTTAAGCAGAGACTTTATTTCCGACGAGAAGGCAAAGTTTTCGCCGTCCCAGTAGTAAAACAATGGCTTTATTCCCAGTCTGTCGCGGAAAAGGTACATAATATGTTCCTGCTTGTCGTAAATACAGATTGAGAAAATTCCGTTGAGCTTATTTATAAAGGTAATGCCCCATTCTGCAAAAGCCTCTACCACAACCTCGGTATCGCAGTTGGTCTTGAGCTCGATGTTGAGTTCCGATGCGATTTCCATAAAGTTGTAAATTTCACCGTTGAACACACAGGTGTAGCGCATCGAGTGCGATTCCATCGGCTGGTTTGCATCGGTAGAAAGGTCAAGGATGCTTAGGCGACGGTGTCCAAGGCCTACATAATCGTTGTAATATTGCCCCTGCGCATCAGGTCCGCGATGTCCAATGCAATCGGTCATTGCCTTCAGCTCGTCGCGGGAGACAAATTCATTGTGCTTTATAGAGTAGAATCCTGTTATTCCACACATGAGAAAAAATTTGCGCAAAAATATTACTTATTGGCTAAACTTGAAAATGAAATTATACCATCTTCCGCGGATTGACTGCCTCATCGAAGTCTTCAGCCGATATAAAGCCAGTTTTCAATGCCGCCTCACGAAGCGAGATGTTCTCCTTGTGAGCAGTTTTTGCAATTATTGCAGCCTTTTCGTAGCCAATCTTCTCGTTCAGGGCGGTCACAAGCATAAGCGACATTTCCATATACTTCGCAACCTTTTCCTCGTTTATGCGTATTCCCGAAACGCAATTGTCGGTAAACGACACGCAGGCTTCGGCAAGCAAATTTGCAGATTCAAGGAAATTTTTGATAATCAATGGCTTGTAAACGTTAAGTTCAAAATGACCGTTCATTCCACCTATTGTTATTGCAGTGTCGTTGCCGATAACTTGAGCACAGACCATTGTCATTGCTTCGATTTGCGTAGGGTTAACCTTTCCTGGCATTATCGATGAACCGGGCTCGTTTTCGGGAATCAGGATTTCGGCGAAACCACAACGTGGACCGCTTGCCATATAACGCAAGTCGCCGGCAATCTTGGCAAGGCTTACGGCAAGTTGCTTCAGTGCGGCGTGAGTTTCGACTATGGCATCGTGCGAAGCAAGCGACTCGAACTTGTTTGGAGCGGGAACAAACTGCAAACCCGTTTCTTCGGAAATATGTCGGCAGACGGCGGCATCGAAGCCCTTGGGTGCATTAAGACCTGTACCTACGGCAGTTCCGCCTATCGCTAGTTCCGACAGATGCAACAAACTATGTTTCAATGCATTCAATCCGTGGTCAAGTTGCGAAACATAACCCGAAAACTCCTGTCCAAAACTTATAGGTGTAGCATCCATAAAGTGGGTACGACCAGTCTTTATCACGTTGGCAAACTCCTGCGACTTGGCATTCAAGCAATCGCGCAATTTCTCAACGGCAGGGATGGTCTTGCACGAAATCGTCTTCAATGCTGCAATGTGCATTGCCGTCGGGAAAGTATCGTTCGAGGACTGGCTCTTGTTAACATCATCGTTTGGATGCAAGATTTTCTTTGCATCGGTAAGTTTTCCGCCCGAAATGACGTGAGCGCGGTTTGCAATTACCTCGTTGACATTCATATTGGTCTGAGTTCCCGAACCTGTCTGCCATACCACCAGCGGGAACTGGTCGTCAAGCATACCGTTTGAAATTTCGTCGCAGACCTGAGCAATAAGATTAGCCTTTTCGGTCGACAGTTTACCAAGTTCCTCGTTGGCGCGTGCGGTTGACTTTTTCAGCACGGCAAAAGCGCGTATTATCTCTATCGGCATTCGTCCGCCAATCTTGAAATTCTGAAACGAGCGCTGTGTCTGTGCGCCCCAGTATGCCTCGGCAGGAACCCTTACGATTCCCATTGTATCCTTTTCTTCGCGATATTCCATTGTAAAAATTTTAGCGATTGCGAAGATAGAACAAAAATCGGAAAGTTGGACAAAATGTTTGAAAATTGTCTCATAGGCTCACAAACTAATAGACGCTAAGTCTCTAACCTTTAAACCATTGAACATTGAACCGTTGAACCCTTAAACTTTCAAACCCATAAACGGCTTTATCCATAGAAACTAAGAACGACGAAGCCCTCAACGAAGTTAAACAATTAGAAACGGCGTCAGCCATTCAAACTCAGAAACCTTCAAACGCCGCAGGCACAGAAACGGCGCCAGCCATTGAAACGTGCGAAGCACATAGAACGGCGTAGCCCTCAACGAAGTTAAACTTGAAACGCCGAAGGCATTTAAACCTTCAAACGGCGCAGCCATTGAACCGGCGTAGCCACTAAACATTGATTTGCATTATCCCCACCTAACACCTATCTTTGCACTTTGTTTCATTTATGGATTCAGAGAAAAAAGATATTCGCGAAATTTCCAAGTCGGAACTGGAAAGTCTGCTTGTCGGCTACGGCGAGAAGAAATTCCGCGCTTCGCAGGTTTACGACTGGATATGGAAGAAAGGTGCAGAGACTTTCGACGAGATGAACAACATTTCCAAGCCCTTGCGCGACAAACTTGCTGACGAATTCTGTTTCCGAAACGTAAAGTGCATCTATACGGTGTCGTCGGTTGACAAAACTCACAAGTTTCTTTTCGAGACCTGCGACGGCTATCGTTTCGAAGGTGTACTTATTCCAAGTGCCGATAGGATAACGGCCTGCATATCAACACAAATAGGTTGTCAGATGGGTTGTGCTTTCTGCGCTACTGGACAACTAGGATTCAAGCGAAACCTTACATCTGGCGAAATTTTCCACCAGGTATTTTCGCTCAATAGGCTTTCGACAGAAATATTCGGCACACCGCTTTCCAACATAGTCATTATGGGAATGGGCGAACCGCTTATGAACTACGAGAATACGCTCGCTGCAATCGACAAGATATGTTCGCCCGATTCGATGGGAATGTCACCACAGCGGATAACAATGTCAACCTGCGGAATAGCTCCGCAAATCAAGCACCTTGCCGACGACGACATACGTTTCAACCTTTCCATTTCGCTGCATTCGGCAATCGATGTCAAGCGCAACCAGATAATGCCCATAAACCGCAAGTACAACCTAAAGGAACTTTCGGAAGCAATAAGGTATTTCCACGAGAAGACCGGCACAAGAATCACTTACGAATATCTTATGCTCGGTGGAGTGAATGACAGCCTTGACGATGCCCGCGCTCTTACCGAGTTTACAAAAGTTTCGCCCTGCAAGATTAATATCATCGAGTACAATCCGCATCCCGACGACACTTTCCGCAGGACAAACAAGGAAACATTAGAAAATTTTATTAGGCATATTGAAAGCCGTAATATTGTTGTAACTATCAGAAAATCAAAGGGAAGTGATATAGCGGCAGCCTGTGGTCAGTTGGCTAATATGAAAAAATAATTTTTGCTTTACAAAAAAACATATATCTTCGCACCTTATTTACGTAAATAGTTTTTGAAATGAAAAGAATATTTTTGTTTGTTCTAACGGTAGTTTTGTGCGTTGCAGCTAATGCACAGCAGAAACCGACAGCCAATTTTGGATACAATAAGGATATTGACCTCGCGGAAGGCAACGACTACGTGAGAATGATTGGCGGTGACTCCGACGGCTTCTATGCAATCAGGATGGATGCCGAGGACAAGTTGTGGCTCGAATATTTCAACTCCGCATCGCTGGTAAGGGAAACTTCAGCCCAGATTATTCTTCCAGTAATTGATGGAAACCAGACCGCATACGTGGAATCGTTCTACGTTGACGGAAGCGTTGTTCTGTTTACGCAGGTAGAAGACTTCCTGAAAAAGGAAAAGCTCCTTTACATACAGGAACTTGGCAAGAGCGGACAGGTTATGGGCGAGCCGAGAGTTATCGGAAAGCTCACAAACCAGAATATGGCAGCCGACTTCAACGTTTGCCTTACGCCTAACGGACAGAATATGTTCGTATGGTACAATCGTCCGTTCCAGACCTACAACGAGGAGCCGTTCTACTTCAAGATGTACAACTCGAACCTCAGGGAAGTATATAACAAGCAGGTAAAGCTTCCGCTTGTAAAACAGGCTTTTGCTGTTGAAGACCTGAAGGTTACAAACAGCGGTAGCGTATATATGCTTGTTCGCATAAGCCCGAGCGAGGCACAGTTGCAGAAGATGAAAATCATCACCTACGACTACAAGATGCTCGTTTTCAACCCAGCAATGGAAGACATACATCAATTTGATGTAAAGGACAAGAAACTCGTTCTCGTTGATGCAATATTCGGTATTGACGACAATGACAACATCGATGTTTACGGATTCCTCGTACCAAAGGGCAAGACTACCTATCAGGCAATCTACCACCAGAAGTTCGACGTGAAGGAAAAGAAACCGGTCAACGCAAGGGATTCGAAGAAGGCTTGCTACACTTTCCAGAAGACTGAAGTTCCCGCTTTCAATGCCGAAAGACTTAGCAAGATTATGGATCAGAAGTACGACTATCAGCTTCTCAATGTCCTTTATCTTTCCGACGGCGGTTCAGTTGTTGTTGCCGAGCACAAGAACTACTGGAAGGATTCGATTTTCGATCCGCAGACAAGAGAAACTATGTACAACGAATACTACCGTTTCAACGATGTGCTTGTTGCATACTGCAGTCCTCTCAACAATATGGAGTGGATGGTAAGAATACCGAAGAGCCAGTATAGTTTCAACGACTACGGAAAGTATTCGTCAGTAGCAACCTACGCTATTGGCGAAAAGGTATTCCTTTTCTACAACGACAATGCAAAGAACCTTTCAAATCTTGAAGCAGGAGAATCGAAGGCAAACCTCAATGGTGACAAGTACAAGGAAGCTTCTTCTCCCGACCGCAACGGCTTTGCAATCGCAGTATCTATCTTCTCCGACGGTGCTGTTTCGGGTCAGGCATTGTTCCCGAAGGACAACAAGAAGAGCAAGATAATACCAGAACTCTTCCAGGAATATAACGGAACGCACTACATGTTCACCCGCAACGGAAAGAAGTGCAAGTTCGCAATGTTCAACCCTGAATAGAAACAAACAGAAACCATATAAAATAAGGGCGCATAGCCCTTATTTTTTTTGTCATTTAGACATAAAATAGTATATTTGTACCCAATAAAAGTATTACTATGAGATATTTTTCGTCTTTAATTCTGCTCCTATCTGTTGCAATAGGAGTTTATTCGCAAACCCCCGATTTCGGAGCTTACGGCTTCAAATGGTACTACACCTACAATACCTTCGACCCCGACTATGTTTCGTATTCCTACATTGTCTTCGACCACGACACTACAGTTAATGGCATTGAAGCCAAGGTGCTGTGCGAGTATGTTCCCGACAACCTAAACAACTACAGTTTGAAGTCGGAAAACATAGTCTATTCGCATGATTCCAAGGTTTACCGCTATTCGGAAGACTTGCAACGATTTTGCCTTTTGTATGATTTTGACAAGGTCGCAGGTGAATCGTGGGAGATAGACGAGTTTGGCATAAGTATGCTTGTGGATTCTGTGGCGCAGATGGAAATTGGCGGCGAACTGCGCAATGTACAGTATGCACATTGTACAGATACAGCAC
This sequence comes from uncultured Bacteroidia bacterium, assembly GCA_902762455.1. GTDB lineage: Bacteria > Bacteroidota > Bacteroidia > Bacteroidales > ML635J-15 > Bact-19. The sequence goes on from CACWOG010000017.1 coordinate 8,850, forward strand.
TTTACGATTCGTTTGGTAATAGGGGTATAGTTGATGGTATAGGTTCGCTTAAATGCCTGTTCCCCAATCAAGTGAAATCATATACCGATGGTTTGCGTTGCATTTCCGACACTCTTGGAAATTCATATCATTTTGCGGGAATGCCAGATTGCGAATATCAGACAGGACCGCGCTACTACAAGTCGATATTTGGCAGGGAGAAGACAGAATGGTGGGTAGGGTATATGCCTATTATGTATGTAGCAGATGACAATGTGTACACTATTCCTCACGATTCTTTTCCGTGCATTGATATGTATATGAGCACTGGTCGAGTCTTTACTTTATATTCTGATACCGTATTGATAAACGGGAAGTCATATCAGAAAATTAATTATGAGGACTTACCCAATGTTGTCACTTATAATGATTTGTACATAAGGGAAGATACGGCAACTGGGGATGTGTTTCGTTTAAATAGATACGGAGAAGAACAGCTTGTTTTCTCTATGAATCTAAATGTCGGAGATACTTTTATTTTCCCCAAATACATTGACGAGCAATATAATTATGATATAGAATATTTTGTTGATTCTGTAACTATTCATCAAGGCAGAAAGGTTATTCATCTTAGAAAAAATAGTTATTTATATGATCCATTTTGTGGGGTGGGCTTTGCTGATTACGACAGAATTGTTGAAGGTTTTGGTCCTTCATACGGCTTTTTCGGAGGATTCATAGATTCATATTATTATTTTCCAACGAGTTGTATAGCATTCAACGACACTTTGGTTTATTCGTTGTATCCAGAATGTGGATGCGAATTATTCGTTGTAGGACATAGTTCTACGGAAATGTTAGAATCATGCGACATATATCCAAACCCAGCCTGCGACTTTGTAAATGTAGAAATTCCCGAAACTATTGCTGGTGAATATAACATAAAGGTATTCAGTATGCTTGGTACTGTGCTATACGATGACAACAGCAACGATTTCTCATATAGTATTGATGTGTCGCAATATCCCGATGGGATGTACACCATTGTGGTATATTATATGGGAGTGTATCATGTTGGTAAATTCGTAAAATATTAGAGATGATTATCACCTTTGCCATAATAACAATAATATATTCGCTGCTGATTTTGGCATTCTGCTACCATTGGCGCGACGAGGACAGTTCTTCGCCAAACATTACCACCACTGATACTCCTTTGGTAAGCGTAATCGTGGCTTTCCGCAACGAGGAGAAAAATCTTCCGGCACTTGTCGAAAGCCTTCTTGCGCAATTGTATGGCAAACTGGAAATTATACTTGTAAACGACCACAGCGATGACAATTCGTTGGCAGTTGCGCAGACGTATCTTGATTCACGAATTAAGGTTGTAGATGCATCCGATGAGGTTGTGGGCAAGAAGGCGGCATTGAAATTGGGCTACGAAAAGTCATCTGGCGAAATACTGTATTTCACCGATGCCGACTGCATTCTGAAAAGAGAGTGCATAGAAACAATCATCGCGGAAATGCTCGGTAAGAAATACGCAATGGCTTGCGGACCAGTCTGTTACTCTGACGGCAAAGGCTTTTTCAATGGTATAGTGCAGTTGGAATTTCTTTCGCTCACGGGCAGCGGTGCGGCAGGCTTCTTTATGAACAGGCCTTTTATGTGCAACGGTGCCAACTTTGCCGTCGAACGGAAAATCTATGCCGAAGCCGACCTAAACAAGAAATATTCGTCGGGCGATGATGTTTTTCTGCTTCATTATACAGACAGCAAATACAAGGTCGGATTTGTTCAGAACGAAAAATGTATAGTTGAAACTCAGTCTCCCGAAGGACTTGGAGGTTTCCTTGCACAAAGGGTAAGGTGGACATCGAAGGCTGGCGGCTACAAGAATCCGTTTGCAATCTTCGTTTCCGCAATCGTTTTCCTAATGGCACTGACACTGATGGCCTCATTCGTTGCAGGCTGTATCTCTCCGATATATTTTATAGTGTTCTTCTGCCTGCTGTTTATGAAGAATGCCGTTGACACGTATTTCGTTGTGTATGTTTTGCATTTTTACCGCCGTGGAAAACTCTGGTGGGCAATTCTGCCGCTCACGCTCTTACATCCGCTATACATAGTTTCGGTAGCCGTGGCATCGCTATTTTATAGGCCGAAGTGGAAGGGGAGGAGGATTGCTTAGAAATTAATAGAACAATTGGAGCTTATTTGCGCAGAAGTTTTTATTGCTGCGCCGTTTTTTGCTGAGACGCAAGATTTTGCGTCTTTACATTGTGCCTGTTTCCCGCGATTTTTTTTCTTCCAGCCCTAAGCAGTGCGGTATCGGCAAACTTTTTCTGGAACTGATGGTTGCTCATTTTTTCCAGTTCTTCTGGCGAAAATGCTTTTATCTCGGGTAGGATGATACCGCTTTTCTTTGGCACCGAAAAATTGTGCGGACAACAATCCTGACAGGCATCGCAACCATATATCCGATTGCCTATCACAGACTTTACGTCATCGTCAATGCCATCCTTTTTCTCTATAGTCTGGTACGAAATGCACTTTGCGGAATTTATGCCATCGAAAGTCAATGCTTTTGTAGGACAAGACTTTATGCAGGCATTGCAGCCAAGACAAGTCTGGTCGAGCGGCATATCGTAGTCGCTTTCGAAATTGACGACAAGTTCGCCGATAAAGACAAACGAACCTAGTTTCGGACTTATCAGGCATCTGTTTTTGCCAATAAATCCTAGTCCCGACTTGTGTGCAAAATACCTTTCGAACAACGGTGCAGAATCGACAAAGGCTCGTCCATCTGCATCGGGACAAATATCCTTGATTTCGGCAAGCATTGCGTTCAGTTTCTCCTTTACCACAAAATGGTAGTCGCGGCCGAGAGCATATTTTGCTATGCGAAAGTCGGTGTGGTCTGGTTGCTCGTCGGTATTGTAGGAGTAAAGCACCGAGATTACCGATTTTGCCCCATCGACAAGCATACGCAAGTCGCTACGCACATCGATGTTGCGCTCCATATACGACATTTCTGCATTGTACTCCTTAGCAATCCACGATTCCAATGCCGAAACGTTGCCATCGTCCACCGATGCATCGCTTATCCCGCAGTCGTCAAATCCAACGCGAAGCGCGATTCCCTTAATCGTCTGCGAATCGACAAACATATTAGTCGTTTTTGTAGGTTTTGCCTTCGTAGTAAACGCTCTCCGACTTCACACCAAAAGCATATCTGACAGCATCACCAGTAAGTTCAAAATCGGTGACTTTTTCGTATGAAATGGTTTCTGTCTTTGTCCCGTCAAAATATTTCAGGTTGCCCATCTGGTCAAGATATGCCACAGATCTATTGTTTATGAAGTATTTTTCGGGAATGTAACTTTCGAGAGTATATACCTTGCCGTTAACGTATGCCTTAAAGTAGTTCTGCACGCCGAAAACCATAATTTCATCGGCTATTTCATAAAAGTCAGGCTCGTCAAATGAAATTGTACGCGTCTGGAAATCCTCAAAGACTTTCAGGTATGAAGAAGCGTCAACGTATGCAATCATCCTGTCGCCACACCTAAACGATGTCGGCACAAAGTCCTCAAGGTCAACAAATTCATTCCTATAGAACGAATGGAAACTGCCAGTACTTGCATCAACGTATGCAATGACATCCCTGCCCATCGCTACAGCACCAAGATTTTTGCCGTATATAATCTGTTCTATTTCACCAAGATAGAATGCATTCAAGTTGCCATTGACATCAATGAACGCAGCGATATTTTCACCGATATACACATCTGAGGGACTGCCCGACGAAAGAACATCGTCCAAAGTGTACTTATTGCCGTTCCAATATCCCATAAGCAAATGCTGCATATCGTCGTACCAAACCACTACATCATCGCTTGCCCAATACTTTGCCACACTTGCACAAAGTGTTTGAAGATTACCATCATCGAAAACCTTAAGTTGTGTGTTCATACTGAACGAAATAAGGTTGTCGGTTACGACGTAGTCGGATACAAAACTGCTGGCATTATGAAGGAAATGGTTATGGTATATTTTCAGGCCGCCAGAGTTATCCTCGTACACAAATGAAGAATTCCCTACTCCATACGATTTTGGCGGAAGATGGTCAATCTGCTTTGTATTTCCGTTATCAAAGACCCAGATATTGCCGAGGTAGTCGTTGTAGAAAGAAATTCCCTGCGCAAAAGCCGAATTGCATCCTAAAAGAATGACAACCAAGAGAATATGTCCGACCATTAACCTCATTAAAATAATTTTACAACGCAAAGATAAACAAACTATCGGAAATAACAACGATTTTTATCCCTTGCTGGCTCTCTCATAAATCAATATTTTATCGTGATTTGCACTTTCCACAGCAAAAGGCAACAGATTTCCTTCCCTAACCATATCTACAGGACGATGAAGCAAATCCTCAAGGTCACACATCATTCCAAAAAAACTAAGACCCATCTTTGCATCGGGCAACAATCTGACCATAATGTCAATATCACTGTCTGGGCGCTCCTCACCACGAGAGAAACTGCCGAACACCCAGGCTTTTTCAACTGGTTTGCCTTTGAAATATTCAACTAATATGTGTTCTACTGACGAATCCATTGCCACAATTTTGAAACAAAAATAACAAAATTATCTTATTCCGAATCCTTTTCCTTCTCGCTTTTTTCGTAGGCTTCTACTATCCTACCTACAACTTTGTGGCGGATGATGTCGCCCTTGTCAAACTGCACAAACGAAATTTCTGGAATTTTGCCAAGTATGCGGTGAGCAGAAAGTAAACCAGAATCCGACTTGCGCGGAAGGTCAATCTGCGTAAGGTCGCCAGTAACGATGAACTTGGAATTTTCGCCCATACGCGTGAGGAACATCTTCAACTGCGTATAGGTTGCATTCTGTGCCTCGTCAAGAATAACAAATGCCTCGCTCAAAGTACGTCCACGCATAAATGCCAAAGGAGCAATCTGTATGGTCTTCTCCTCCAAGTATTTTTCAAGTTTGCGGTAAGGAATCATATCGAGCAGGGCATCATATAGCGGTTGCAAGTAAGGGTCAAGTTTTTCGCGGACATCGCCAGGCAGGAAACCAAGGTTTTCACCAGCCTCCACGGCAGGACGCGAAAGTATGATTTTCTTCACTTTCATTTCTTTCAACGACTTTACTGCCAAGGCTATTGCTGTGTAGGTTTTGCCAGTTCCAGCAGGACCAGTCGCAAACAGCAGGTCGTTTTTCTGGAAACATTCCACCAGAACTTTCTGATTGGCAGTGCGTGCACGAATCGGCTTGCCGCTTATGCTGTACAGAAGCACGTCCTTGTCCTCGGTCATGCTGACGGAATTGGTGTCGCTTCCAAGAATTTCGCGAACTTCCTCGGCACCAATGCGGTTGTACTTGCCGAAAAACTCAAGCATAGCGTTCAGTTTCATCTCGAACACCTTGATTTCCTCCTTGTCGCCCACAACCTTTATCACATCTCCACGCTGTACAATCTTCAGGCGCGGAAAATTCCTTACCAGAAGCATAAGGTTTTCGTCGCGGATTCCGAAGAATTTCTGCAAGTCTTCAATTTCAATAAGAATAGTCTTTTCGGTCATTGATAATTTTTGATAATTTTGCGCCACAAAAGTAAAGCATTTTTTGCTTTGACATTATATTTTTCGTAGGCAAGATGGCGAAAATAGTAACACTCACGACCGACTGGAACAACAGCGACTACTACATAGGCGCCGTGAAAGCCTCTATTATATCAGCCTGTCCCGATGCTGTTTTCGTTGACATCTCGCACAACATCGAGCATTTCAACTGGCAGCAGGCCGCATTTGTACTCGGAAGCGTAGTTGACGACTTCCCCGCTGGCACCATACATATTATAGGTGTCAATAGCGAGCCGACTGGCGATATGAAAGTCATAGTTGCCAAGTATAAGAAGCAATTTTTCATCTGCACCGACAATGGTACGCTCGGCATAATCTTCAAGGACGAGCCAGAATTGGCGGTGGCGATAGACGTAGGCAGTGGCAACGAGGACTGTGTGTTCATAGAGAAAAATGTTTTTGCCGAGATAGCAAAGATTATCCTTCGAGGCAAGGACTTCAGGGAACTTGGCGAAGAAATAGAAGATGTTACCAGATACACTGACAATGAGCCGCAGATTACGCCTCGCGGATTGCTTGGAAGCATTGTATATATTGATTCCTACGGAAACGCAATAACCAACATAAGCAGGGAAATTTTTGAAAACATAGTTGGTGACAACAAATTCGAGATTTTGCTAAACACGCATTCGTACAAGGTTTCACAGATTTACAATTCGTACAAGGAAGTGGATGTGTCGGAAATAGTGTGCCTTTTCAACTCGCTCGGACTGCTCGAAATTGCAATCCACGACGGCAGTGCAAAGAACCTGCTCGGTCTGCGCAACGAATCACAGATAAGGATAGACGTGAAGAAAATGGAGAATTGAATATATTTACAAGGCTCTAGTTTTACAAACAACTGAAATTATTCTGATTTTTTTGCCAACCCTTTGCCGTCATTACTCGCAAGCTTCGTGCTCTAAAGGGTCCGTAAAGTAGAACGAACAGCATAAGGAACGTTGCTTGTGAGTTCACTTATACGGAATCTCCTTTATATACTAATGGGAGATTCCGCATAGTCGAACATTACAACGCTCCCCGTTCCGTATCGCGTGTATGTTCTGACTTGTGGAATGACGGCCTCTGTTTTTTAACGTAATGATAATTAGTTTGTTATAAAAACTACAAAAAATCAGTTGAATATCAAACTATAGCCATTCACAATTATTGCTGCACGCTAAAAATCTCCCGAATTGTAAAAAAACAGATTTTTCTCACATTCCTTTGTTCGTACTTTTCCGTTTACCTATTCATTGCAGTAAAATAAATTACATATTTTTGTCAGTTAAAATAGGCAAATAGTAAGAAAATGAGAAAGATAGTAGCCGTATTGATATTTTTAGCCGCATTTTCGTGCATAGGTATGAAAGTCGCCATAAGCGAAGTGGAAAAGACCAATTTTGTTCCTACCGAAGAGCCTTGGTTCTGGAATATGGACATTTCGTGGGTCGATTCCGTGATGAGCAAAATGACTCTCGACGAAAAAATCGCACAGCTGATAATGATTCCGGTGTATTCAAACAAGTCGGCTTCGTACAATTCCGAAACCGTAAAACTTGTCGAGCAATACCAACTTGGCGGTGTGATATTTATGCAGGGTGGTCCCGGCCGACAGATAAACCTTGTAAACCGTCTGCAGAAGGTCAGCAAGGTGCCGCTGCTGGTGGGTATGGATGCCGAATGGTCGCTAAGTATGCGCCTCGACAGCGTGGTGATGTATCCGCGGCAGATGCTCGTGGGCGCTATCACAAACAACGAACTTGTATATGAGATGGGAGCCGAATATGCACGTCAGCTCAAGCGTGTGGGTGCCAACGTTAACTTTGCGCCTGTAATCGATGTCAACAACAACCCTTCCAATCCTGTCATCAACGACCGTTCGTTTGGCGAAAACAAGTATAATGTGGCCGAAAAGGGCTGGATGTACGCCAAGGGAATGCAGGACAACGGCGTGCTGGCAGTGGGTAAGCATTTCCCCGGTCACGGCGATACCGACGTCGATTCGCACAAGGCTCTGCCTGTAATCACTCACAACCGCAACCGTTTGGATTCCATCGAGTTGTATCCGTTCCGCTATCTGTCGGAGAAAGGTGTTGGTGGAATGATGGTTTCTCATTTGTTCATCCCTTCAATCGATGCTACCGAAAATATGCCCGCCTCGCTGTCGCCCAAGGCTGTGAAGGAAGTCTTGCGCAAAGACGTGAACTTCAACGGGATGGTATTCACCGATGCCATGAACATGGGCGGCATAACTACTAACTACAAGGGCAACGAAGCCGATGTGATGGCTCTGCTCGCTGGCAACGACATGATTATGTTCCCTACCGATGTGAAGGATGTGATTGAAAAGTTGAAGTCGGCAATCGCAGAGGGCAAGATTTCGGAACGTGACATTGATGAGGCTTGCAACCGAGTGTTGCTCACAAAGTTACGTCTCGGCCTTGACAAAGGTATAGAACCAATATCAACCAAAAATATTTACAACGACCTTAACGATGTAAAGGCTCGCCTTATGCAGCAGCGGCTGATTGAAAATGCCTTGACGCTTGCCGTAAATAGGGATTCCATTGTGCCGATAAGGCATCTCGACTCGGTGAAGATTGCTTCGGTATCGTTCGAAAGCACCGAGGAAACCTCGTTCCAGAAACGTCTGCGCTACTATGCCGATGTGAAGAGCTTTGTGTATTCCAAGGACTTGAAAGCTCTCTCGGTTGAGCAAAGGAAGAAAAAACTTGCTTCGTACGACATTGTTATCGTAAGTGTCCACGGAAAGAACCAGCGTGCAGCATCCAAGAAGTTCGGAATCTCACAGGCGACGATGGATGCCGTTGACGAATTGCTCGGCTCTTGCGAAAACGTTGTCCTCGATTTGTTTGCAAATCCTTACGGACTGGCATATTTCAAGAATATCGACAAGGCAAAGGCCGTTATCGTCTCGTACAACGACTGGGAACTTACCAACGACTTTTCGGCTCAACTGGTGTTTGGCGGAATCCCAGCCTGTGGAATTATGCCCGTGTCGGCAACCGACAGCATCAGGGAAGGAATGGGCGAAAAGACCTACAAGATTCGTCTCAAATACTCGAAGATACCAGAAGATGCTGGCGTTAGTTCCGAAGTCATCCACAAGGTCGATTCCATTTTCAAGAGCGGCATTCACACAAAGGCATATCCGGGCGGTCAGGTGGTACTTGTGCGTAATGGAATTGTAATATATTGCAAGTCAATGGGCTATCATACCTACGATGAAAAGGACGAAGTTGAGGATTTCGATGTTTACGACCTTGCATCACTAACAAAAGTCATTGCCACGACTTCCGACATAATAATGCTTTACGACGATGGCAAGTTCAAGATAACCGATAAAATTTCCGATTATTATCACGAATGGAAGAATTCAAACAAGTCGCATCTTACGTTCTGGCAGGTGCTTACGCACAGGGCAGGGCTGCGCTCGTGGATTCCTTTCTACAAGAAGACCATGGACGAGGAAATGTATCCCAAGATTTACAGCGACACCAAGACGGACAAGTATTCCATTCAGGTTGCCGACGACCTCTATATGGCAAAGTCGTACAAGGACGAAATGTTCCGTCTCATCCGCGAATCAGCATTGGAAAACAAGGGCAAATATGTGTATTCCGACCTTGGCTTCATTGTGATGCCATACGTCATCAAGGAACTTGCCGGCGAGGAATATGTGGACTACACCTACAAGAATGTATTTCAACCATTGGGCGCATATTCGCTGTGTTTCAATCCGTTGGACAGGTATAAGCTGGAGCAGATAGTCCCTACCGAGTACGACAATTATTTCCGTATGCAGCAACTTCACGGACACGTTCACGACCAGGCGGCAGCAATGCTTGGCGGTGTGTCGGGACATGCAGGTCTGTTCGGCAACGCCAACGACCTTGCCAAGATAATGGAGATTTATCTCGAAAAGGGCAAATATGGCGGAGTTCAGTATTTTTCCGACACCGCCGTGCAACGATTCACCGAATATTACTACGAACCCTCCTTCTGCCGTCGTGCCTTGTGCTGGGACAAGCCCGTACCCGACCGCTCGAAAGGAAACGGAAGCAAAAGTTCGTCGGACAAGTCGTTCGGGCATACCGGCTACACCGGCACCTTGGTATGGGCCGACCCCGAATACAATATGGCTGTAGTTGTTCTTACCAACCGTGTTTATACAAGTTCAGAAAACACGAAAATTATCAAACAGAACATACGTACCAATATCGAGGAGGCTTTGTATAATTCAATAATAAAGAATTAGTAATGAAGAAGATATTGCTGTCCATATTATTGATGTCGCTGGCATTGGGACTCAGTGCGCAGTATCTCGAAAAGGACCCTCCGCCATCACCCGTACAGCGTATATTTTTTGGCGGCAACCTCGACATGGGTTTCGGAACAGTGACGCAGATTTCGCTTAGTCCGGAAGTTGGCTACCGTATTACAAACAGGCTTTCGGCAGGAGTCGGGATTGACTATGTGTTTGTCTATTCGGAAGAATACAACTTCAAGGGTAGCATTTTCGGAGGTTCGGTGTTCGCCAGTTTCACTGTTATAAAGAGCCTCGGCGACCTTATCCCTTTTTTCAGAACCGATATGGGCATACTCATCTACGGGCAGTTTTCCTACACCAATATGGGTAGGTTCTACACTACGTTTTCGGGAGAAGAACCTATGTGGATAGCTTCCCCTATGCTCGGACTTGGATTCCAAGTACCTATAAGTCAGCGCTCTTATATGCTTTTGTCTGTGATGTACAATTTCAACGAATCGATGTACTCAATCTACTCAAATCCAGTCGTGAAGATTAGTTATCAGTTTTAAGAAGGCTAAAAGGCTAACAGGCGAAAAGGCTTGAAGGCTAAAAGACATTTAGCCAATTATCCATTGTTCATTATCCATTATCAATTGTTCATTGTCCATTATCAATTCTTCACTATCCATTGTCAACCTTCAGCTCAGCGTAGCTAATTGTCCATTGATTTCCCCCCTCTCGACGTAGGCTCATCCAGCATTCCCCACGTATCCACTCTACCAATCGGATTATTCTGGCAATAAGAATACGGCGATACTCCTGGGCGCATATCACTCATAGGATCTACACTTAGCCATTGCATCATATTATCACTATAATATCTCGCGCCAAAGTAAGTATAACCGCTTTCGGCATCTTTTTCCTTGGCAGAGAAGGTATAAGGCGAAGCATACGAACTTGTTCGCTGGTCAACAAATATGCCGCCGTAGGGGAGGTACTGGTGGTGCTGCTGTAGAGTGCCGTTCTGGTAGGTAACTAACGAAACACTTCCCTGGTGGTTGTAGTGGTAGTAGTAGGTCTTGGTGCGGAAATAGGGCGATGTTGTGATACAA
>CACWOG010000018.1 GCA_902762455.1 uncultured Bacteroidia bacterium
GCTGTGTGAATCAAACTATCCGATACCTTTAGCTCGCGAAACAAAGTGAGCAATCTCCTTTGAAATCATTGTTTTGTGCTGATTGCGGATAATCATTTTTCCTTTTTTAGCGGCACCGATGATTAGCCAATCTAATTTCGGGACAACCGATACGTTCCACTGATTTTCTTAACGCTCATCAGCTGGTTACTGAGCGAAGTCGTAGGGCAAGGCGGGAAATCAAGGTATGCTCACTTAGAGTCGCGAGCTAAAGGTTCGCAAAGGCGATGGAATAAAAAACTATTGTTGTCCGCTAAATCATGCGTTGTCACAATTTTTGTCCGGTTGGTGAGCCTGTCGAACCACAAAAATATGCGCCAACGCTACGTAACGAATACTTTATCCTATATGTAACCTCTCCGAGGTTATTTCTCCTAAACGAACTTGCAAACGTACCTTCTGCTGTTCGTTCTGTCTTGCGGAAAATAGCAACCAACAAAAAAAGGGCGGAATTTTCCGCCCTTTAATTTGTGTTATCGTTGTAAGATTACTTTACGATGTTGAGCTTTGAAGTAGCGATTTCACCGTCTTTAACGATTCTTACAATGTAGTTGCCGTTAGCAACACCTGAAAGATCGATAGATGCATTTGCGTTAGCATTGCTTTCGCTAGCAACAACCTGACCCATCATGTTGTAAACTTCGATAGTAGCGTTTTCTACGTTAGTGAAGTTAACGATACCGTTTGAAGGATTCGGGTACATTGTGATTTCATTTGCTTCTGAAGTTGCAACAGTAACAGTTTCTGCTGTAGGATCACCGAGGCAGATTGCTGGAGCATCAGAGTCGCTTGTAACGTTGATACCTTTAATACCATCACCTAAATTGTAGCGGCAAATCCATCCCTTGTTAGGCATATCGCTACTAGCACCAAGTTGCAGAGTGTTATCTTCACCATTTTCGTAGAATGCTATACCAACATAGATAGTCTTAGAATCATCTTCAGCATCGAATTCATCCAACATTAGAGGAGTTTCGAAATTAATATTTACCCACTGACCCAAATCACCTTCTGCTATTGTATATGTTCCCGAAGACATTGACAATTCAAAATCATCAGTTGTTGCATTGTATTCATATATATTTGCAGCAATTGCTGTACCTGGAGTAGTGTTGTCGCTAATGTAAACATATACTGGGATTGTTTCATCCGGAAGTACATAGTATTCGAATCCTGCTAAAATTTCTCCACCGTCTTCAAAGTCGCTCCAATTGTTAGGACCTATTCTTCTAGTAATGTTAGGAGTTGCTGGTGAGTATGCCTTTTCTGTGATATAGAATGGATGTGAAGCTTCGTTGTTTGCAGGAGTTGGGTCTTCGCCAGCTACTGTGCTTACAGTATAAGTAACGGTATATTCACCAGTAAGAATGTTCTGCATCTGTTCTTCAGTAAAGAAGAAAACTTTGTCAATACCTTCTGTGCCAACAAATTCAATTACATCGATGGTGTCGCGTCCGTATGCGCCAACTGCAGGTCCATCGAAATCAACAGTCCATATTTCTTCTCCGTTAGGACCAGTAATAGTGATGTTAACAGAAGGAACAACCTCTTCAGAACCGCGGTTTTCAACAGCTACATTGAATGAAGCGAACATATTTTCGCTAGTCCATTCAGAACGAGGAGTCTGTCCAAAGATTGGTTTCAGTTGATAATGTTGGTATGTGTATCCTGCTGCTGCTGCATCTGGATTTGAATAGTAGTCGCAACGTCCCTTGTTCATTCTGTAATCGGTAATTACAAGGTCAAATGCAGAAGCTTCTTCGATAATGACATCATCAACCTGCCAGTGAACGATAAATTGTCCCTGTGCATAGGTTGCTCCGAATGTTGAAGTTATAAGGCTTTCACTTCTTTTTGCACGGAGACGAATCATTACATTGTCATTTCCTGCTGCTTCAAAGATAGGAACTCTTCTGTAGTAAAATCCTCCTTCTGATTGGGATTCGCATCCAACAACTTTAGTTGTCCAAGTTGCTCCACCATTCAAAGAGAATTCAAGTACAGTACCTTCCATATCAGGAGTAATGTTGAAAATCTGTCTGTATTCATAGAAGCAAACCTGAGGGTATGTAGCTTCTGTAAGGTCAATTCCTGTAAACAGAATGTAGGAGTCGAAATCGAAACCAGCACGTGGTCCATTTCCTGGGTCTATCATCATCCAATGTTCTGGTGAGTCGGAAACATCACCGTAAGGATGCTGTGGATCCGTACTATTCAATGACCAGAAATAATTTTCACCGCTATAATCAGATTTGGTCTGGAGTTCCCAGTTACCATCGCTAGCGGTTACCTGTCCAGTGGTGTAGAGAGGTGTTTCTTCTTCGAAAGTGCAAGCCCAAATTTCGCCTTCACGGGTTTTGTTTGGTTTTTCAATCTTTTTGCTTACCTGAGTGCGGTTAGCATTTCTCATAAGGTGTTGTGAATAGTTCGCCTGTGCGAATACTACGGCGCAGCAAAGCACCGCAACAACTAATGTAAAAATTCGTTTCATATTCAAATAGTTTTAAAATTAATTACGCAAAGATAAACTAATTTTTTTTACGCGGACAAGAAAAATGTGATTTTTTTGATTTATTTTTTTTAACACATTATTGGGTGGAGATGGTATGTCGTTGAGAGTGAAGAAAGTAGAATCGCGCCATGGCACGATTGTACAATAGAGGGAGAAGAAAGTGCAAAGCAGAATCGCGCCATGGTACGATTGTACAATTCAAAGGTTCAAGGTTTCCTAGGTTTAAGGTTGGGAGTTTTTGAGGTTTTGATGGCTAAAGGTTTTGCGCCACTAAGCTAAATCTAAAAATCTAAAATCGTCAATCGTAATTCGTAAATCGTAAATAATATTGTATCTTTGCAAAAAAATTACTGATATGGATATAGAGCAAATTGCAAAGGATAAATTGTTTAACTCATCGGAATCGATTTTCAATGGCATTTCGAAGGAGGCAAAGGACTTTTTGTGCGAGCATACATCGTGCAAGTCGTACAAGAAGGGTGAAATGGTCTTCGTAGAAGCCTCGAAACCGAGCGGACTCATAAGTCTTTCCGACGGGAAAGTGAAAATTTTCAAGAAAGGTGCCGGCGGTCGCGAGCAGATTGTAAGGCTTTCGCGTCCCTGCGGATTCATCGGCTACCGCGCACTATTTGCCGAGGAGAACTATCACGCTTCGGCAGTGGCTATGGAACCGTCGGTGGCCTGCATAATAGAAAAGTCGGCTTTGTTCTATGTGATGAAGAACGACCCCAGCTTGAGTTTCGCAATACTGAAGTCGCTTGCTACAGAACTTGGCGTGTCGAACACCCGCACCGTAAACCTGACGCAGAAGCATATCCGCGGTCGTCTGGCCGAGTCGCTGCTCTGCCTTATCGACACTTACGGTTTCTGCGACGACGGCGTAACAATGAACGCACAGTTTTCGCGCGACGACCTTGCCAACCTCAGCAATATGACAACAAGCAACGCCATCAGGACACTATCCACTTTTGCATCCGAAGGCGTAATAGAACTGAACGGACGCAAGATAAAGGTGCTTGACTTGAAGATGCTCCAAAAGATTTCAAACATTGGCTAATATATATAATAAGGTGTCGAAGAAGAAACCACAGATAATAGAGAACCTGCTGATAACCGACATTGCCGCCGAAGGTGTGGCTGTTGGTCGCAGCGAGAATTTTGTGATATTTGTAGCAGGTGTCATCCCCGGCGATGTTGTGAACGTGATGCTTACACGCCGTCGCAAAAATTATTCCGAATCGAAACTGCTGGAAATTGTAAAGCCATCGCCCGATAGGGTTGAGCCGTTCTGCAAGCATTTCCAGAAGTGCGGTGGTTGCAAGTGGCAGATGCTTCCTTACGAAAAGCAACTGTACTACAAGCAGAAACAGGTAAGCGACCAGATTTCGCGCATAGGCGGAATCAGCGGTGTACCTATTAATAATATATTAGGCGCAGACAACACGAAGTTCTACCGCAACAAGCTGGAATACACCTTCTCCGACCGCCGCTGGTTCGACTCTGCCGATGTGGAGGTGAACAAGGAAAGCCGTGATGCTGAAGGACTTGGTTTCCACGTTCAAGGAATGTTCGACAGGGTAATTGACATTGAAAAATGCTGGTTGCAGCGCGAACCGTCGAACGAAATAAGAAACGAAATCCGCGAATTTACCCGCCGCGACGGCTACAACTACTACAACTGCCGCAGCCACGAAGGCATTATGCGCAACCTGATGGTCAGGACCTCGACTATCGGGGAAACGATGGCTGTGGTTGTGTTTGCCAAGAACGACGAACAGCTAATCAATGCCCTGATGGAGCATATCGACAGAAAATTTCCAGATTTGACATCTCTGCAATATGTTGTAAACGAAAAGTTTAACGACACAATATACGATTTGGACGTTGTCTGCTGGAAAGGTCGCGACTTTATCTACGAGGACCTCGACGGACTGAAGTTCAAGATAAACGCGAAGTCGTTCTTCCAGACCAATACCGAGCAGACGCTGAAGCTGTACCGCAAGGCTGTGGAATATGCCGAAGTCGGTGCCGATGAGATTGTTTACGACTTATATACAGGTACAGGAACTATTGCCAATTTTGTTGCAAGGCAGTGCAAGAAAGTCGTTGGTATAGAGTCGGTTCCAGAAGCTATTGCCGATGCTCGCATAAATTCGGAAACAAACGGCATAACAAACACCACGTTCTATGTCGGCGATATGAAGGATGTTCTTACAGAGCAGTTTATAGCCGAAAATGGTCGTCCCGACACGATAATTCTCGACCCACCACGGGCTGGCGTCCACGAGAACGTGCTGAACGTGATAAAGAAGGTTTCGCCACGGAAGATTGTGTATGTAAGCTGTAATCCAGCCACGCAGGCAAGGGACATTGCAATCCTCTCGGATATGTACAAGGTGACGGCTATACAGCCTGTGGATATGTTTCCGCATACGCATCATGTAGAGAACGTGGTGAAATTGACAATTAACAATGAATAATGGATAATTGACAATGGATAATGGATAATTGACAATTAACAATTAACAATGAACAATCTGTAGCGACGTACCATGGCACGTCGCCACAGATTATCAATTGTCCATTTTCAATTTCTTATAAACGTCCGCCAGATTTGCCAGCAGAGCGCCGAAGGTTTGCATAGCTTGGGCGGTTTCCTCCGAGACGCTTTTGTGCTGAAGTTTCAGCAGAAGCAGCGCGTACATAGCATCGATGCATATTTCTATCTCGTTGTCGGAGTTGCTTTTAGAGAGTTTCTTGTACTCGTCGATGTTGGGTTTCGCCCAAGTGTACAGTTCGTGGTGGCGGTATTCTTCCTTGTCGTCGAGCAGTGTTAGGTGAATTTTGTTCAGAACGGCAATCAAGTCCTTGATTTCCTTGAGGTCGCCACCAGCAACAATGTTTTCGTTGTGCATCTTATTTATAAGGTCTTGGTACCAGTTGTGGATTTTCAGCTTTTCTTTTTCGCTTACCTCGAATTTTGAAACAAGCAATTCGTCAATCTTGCTAATATCCATTCTGTTGGCACGCATAATGTCAGCCAACTGCCTCATATACAATATGTATTCGACAATATTTTCTTTTTTCTTTAATTCTGCAATTATCATAGTTCTCTGAATTTTTCAATTAGCCGGCGCTCCTTTTTGGTTGGACGACCGGCACCTGGGTCGCGTTTCTCGAATGTGTTGTTAAGCATTTTCAGCCTGTTGAATTCCGACTGCGGAGTGATTTCCTCGACCAGTGTTTTTGCTATGGCTGCCGACACTCGGTTCTGCGAAATCCCGGTCACGATAAAACTGCGGATAATCGGCGGAAATTTTATGTCTATACGCTCGTTGATTTTAACAATTCGGGATGGTTTAACTTCCGAATTGTTAATAAGTACGCGCCCTTTTTTGCACTCGTCTGTTGCTAAACTTCTTGTCTTATAAATCCTTACAGACCAAAGATATTTGTCAATCCTTATTTCGTCCATCGTCCAAAATTGTTAAAAAGAGTGTTAAAATTTATGTCGCTGTTTCCTGTAAAAATTGTATTTTCGGCAAAAATAATATTAACTGATAAAATAGGTTTCAAATGAAAAGACTTTTTGTTTTGTTATCTTCTATGTTGTTGCTTACTTGCTTGAGTAACAATGCTTTTTCGCAGGAAAAATTTATGGAGGATGGTGTGTATAGCTCCGACAAGATTAATCCGTCGAACTTCAAGGAAAAACTTTTTGAGAAAGTCCTGATTAACAGAGTAAACGAGTATCTTGATTCGTTAGGATTGGAAGGCTTCGAGCAGAACGAGTTCTTTGTTACGCCAGCCAAGGAGCACGTTGAATATATGGTTGCCAAGCAGGATACCAAGACCGACGACTACAAGAGCTACCTTGTAAATGCTGGTGGAACAGGCGTTGGCGCTGAGGTTGCTGGTAAAATAACTATAAAGGTATCGAACGAATTCATCACATACGACGAGGTTGCTTCGCAGCTTGTATCACGCTGGGGTGCAGGTAAACCGCAGAAGATACTTGCCGGACAGAAGTATTTCTTTGCCGGTGTCGGTTCAAAGATTTCCGACAAGAAAATCTTCGTATCAATGTTTGTTGGAAACTATGCGTCAATCACACCTATTCGTGTTGACAGCAAAAGCAACACTGCATCTGCATCGCTCACTTTGCCTGTTACAACCAAGAAGTACGGTTTGAAGCCATACGACGAGAAGGTTTGCAAGAAGGTTTACCGCAAGATGCCAAACCTTTGGGACATGCAGTCGGGACTTTCGGTAAACGACAATGGCGAAATCGTATTCAAGTACAACGACCTCAAGAAGTTCAAGCGCTTCATGAAAGGCTCGAAGGACGCTTTGGCTGTTGACATTATCCAGCCGGAACAGTTCAAGTGCGGAAGCGAGAACATTGCAGACTATTCGCGCAACAACATTGGTTATATGACAAAGAGGTTGTGGTCGAAGAAGATTTACAAGAACAACGTTGCTCCAGGCGAAGGCCGCAAGAACAAGGTTACCAAGCTGGAAGTTGCTCTCGGATTGTTCCCTGAAGCTCTCAATCCCGCTGATGTGGAAATGAACCTTATGGTGATAAAGGAAAAATCGGTTTGTGCAAACATTCCTAAGTCGTATGTTGACAACAAGATTTACGACTTTGTTCCGAAAATCGGTTTGCTTCCGGACACTATTCTTGCAAGCGGTATGAAGGAATATTCACCCAAGGCAACAAAGGAAAGACTTACATTCAAGATTATGTTCGAGCAGGGCAAGTCGGACTATAAGCCCGAAGAAATGCAGGATGTAATTGCAACACTCAACGAGCCGGACTTCTTCATCGACAAGATTTTCATACGCGCATATTCGTCGCTCGAAGGTAACGAGGCTACCAATGCTCAATTGCAAAAGAAGCGTGCAGAAAGCATCGTAAAGGCTCTTGAGAAAAACCAGAATGCAAGCATTGTCGATTCAATTGAAACCGCAGCAAACCTGAAGGACTTGCAGGAAGCTGTAAGAGGAACATCATTCTCTAGCCTTTGCGATATGGATATGAGGTCGGCTGTAGCATACGTTAATTCCAACCAGAAGAAACTTGAACCTTACCTCAAGCAAACTCGTTATGCTGACATAACCATCGATGTAACCTACGACTTGCGCGATGCAAAGAAAGAACAGAAGTATGTCCTCAAGCAGTTCAACAAGGCTGTTGAAGCAAAGCAGCTTGACCTTGCATTGTCAATCCAGAAGTACATCTTGAAGCAGGTGGTTTTGGGAAGATACGACGACCAGGCAGTTGCCGATATGAATATTCCGGAAGGAGCCGACTATGTTGGTCTTAATATGAATAAGGTATGGTTGACCCAGTTCATCTACAGCGACCCGCTCGACGAAGATTATCGCGACAGGGTTGATGAACTCAACAAGCAGGATCTTGCAAACGTATATGTGGATTACAACGATGTATTGTGCGAAATTGCCGTCAACGACCTTTCAAACGAATCGTATGTTGAAAAGTTGCAGGCAAGGGTTGACAAGCTCTACAATACGCCTATCAATATGGAAGTTGTTGATATGCTTAACATTGAGTTGCAGTATCAGGTAATGGACATCTACAAGGATTCTCTTGGCTACGACCATCCGATAGTTGTAAGATGTCTCGAAAAGATGAAGGAAATCATCAAGTTCGACAAGCTCAACTGGGAAAATTCGCTCAAGTTTGCAAGCATCTTCATCAACCACTCCGATTACGAATATGCAATACATCTGCTTGAGCCGTGGATTGAAGACAGCAGAGTACCGCTGGTTTACATAAGCACTTACGTAACAGTATGCTCGACGGTTGAATATCAGGTTCATTCCAACAACTACGTGAAGGCTCTCGAACGCCTGAAACAAATGGACTCGAAGTTTTTCTGCGACCTGTTTAACTCAGGAAAGCTTTCTATGCAGACATTCGTCAACACTGAGGCAAAGAAAGTATATTGCGAAACTTGCGCTAAATAGTTAATATTATTGTTTACTTGGAGACTGTAGCAATGCAGTCTCTTTTTTTGTTTTATGATTATGAGAAAACTACTGCTCCTATTGATAGTGATTCTGCCGATGGCAGTTTCTGCCCAGTGTGTGCTTAGCGGAAAGATAATTGGCTATTCGTTTGGCAGATTGTACATTTGCGAGCAGTTTGGCGACGAAAGCAAGGTTGTAGAGACTATAACCACCAACGCAAACGGAGAGTTTGTCTTTAACTTCACAACGCAACAAGTTGGCCTTTACCGCATTCACGCCGACAACAAGGACTATTTCGACATAATATACAGTGGCGAAAACATAAGGCTCGAAACTAGCATCCGCAATATGAAGTCGTCGATGAAAATTCTGGAATCGGTGGAAAACCAGCAGCTTTACGCCTACGTTGCTCAGGCAGAACTTGCCGAGTACAAGATTGGCATTTTGCGCGAACTCGTGAAGATTTATCCGCAGGGCGAATTTCTCTCGTTGGCAGAAAAGGAATTGGGCAAGGAAAAAGCACAGGTAAACACTTGCCTCGACAAGGCGATAAAGCAGAAAAACGGAACTTTTGCAAGCCGTTATTTGTCGTATTTCAGGGAAATAAACTTTAATATTTCGGAGTCAATCGAGAAGAAGATGAATTTCCTGAGCAGAAATTTTCCGATGAACGACTTGGAACTTCTGAACTCCAACGCCTACCACCATTTTATAGTTTCGTACCTAAAAAAATATGAGCCATCGGAATACTTAAACGCAGTGCGTGAAATTTTGGACTACCTCAAGCAAGGGAATCAGGAGATTTTCTCCAAAATGTTCGATTATGTGCTTACTGGCTTCGAATCGATGGAGCGCTACGACGATTTGTACCAGTTGAGTGTAGAGTACGGCAATTCTTGTTCGGCGGAAGGAAATCTGAAGACGAGAGTAAAGAGTTACACCGATTTGCGTGTTGGAGCAAAAGCCCCCGACTTTGAAATTGAAACCATTGACGGTGAAGATGTTGTGCTTTCGCAAATGAAAAACGACTACACATTGGTAATTTTCTGGGCAACGTGGTGCGAAAACTGCAAGGAGGAAATTCCGCGCATAAACGAAGCAATTTCGCTGTTCAAGCGGGCAAAGGTTGACATTGTGGCAATCAGCATCGATGAGGAGGAAGCCGATATTAAAAAGTATGTAAAGGACAATTCCATTTCGTTCAAGGTGGCATCCGATTTTCTCGGCTGGGAAGGCAAGATTGTGACCGACTACGCCGTGTATGCAACGCCGTCGATGTTTATTGTTGACAGGAATATGAATATCGTGGCAAAGCCGATAACTGGCGAACAACTTTTCTCGGAAGTTGAAAGACTGATAAAATTTTAGATTGAATACCATTATGCAAATAAAGACAGCAGAATATTTGATGTCCAACGATGACTACCGCAAGTGTGTTAAGCCAGACAAACCCGAATTTGCATTTATCGGGCGTTCCAATGTGGGAAAATCGTCGCTTATAAATATGTTAACGTCGAACTCAAAGTTGGCAAAGACTTCGGCAAGTCCAGGGAAGACACAGAAAATCAACCATTTTGTAATAAATAACCAGTGGTATCTTGTCGATTTGCCCGGCTATGGCTACGCAAAAGTGTCGAAAAGCCAAAGGGCAGTCTTTAGGAAAATGATAGACGACTACATATTGAACCGACAAAATCTTGTCAATCTGTTTGTCTTGATAGACTGCCGGCACGAACCGCAGGATATTGATGTAGAGTTTATCAACTGGCTTGGCGAGAGCAGAGTGCCGTTTGCCATAATATTCACCAAAGCCGACAAGATTGGACCCAATGCATTGAAAGACAAAGTTGAAGCCTACAAGGAACACTTATTACAAACTTGGGAAACGCTTCCCGATATGCTTGTAAGTTCGGCGGTAAGCAAAATGGGGCAGGAGGAAATTTTGGATTACATCGAAAAGATAATCAAGGAATTGAATGCATAATATAAGTGTGAAGGGAAATGAAGTCAAGTAGCGAATATATAGACAGTCTTGGTTTGCTTCCACATCCCGAAGGTGGTTATTACCGACAGGTTTATGGAAATGACAATATGGGGAAAAAGGAAATATCTACCATTTACTATATGCTTTGTAATGACGAGTTTTCTGCCTTCCATCGTCTGCACGGGATGACTGAAATTTGGTATTACCACGCTGGAGAACCACTTGATATTTATGTGATTTCGGCAGATGGGAAATTGACTGTACACCAATTGTCGGCAGACAAGGAGTTGCAGGTTGTCATTGAGCCTGAATTGTGGTTTGCCGCCGAATTGCACGACAAGCAAAGTTTTTCGCTGGTAGGCTGTGCGGTTGCCCCTGCATTTACATTTGAAAATTTTGAGTTGGCTAACAAATCCGAACTTATGCAAAAATTTCCACAGCACAGGCAACTGATAGAAAGGTTGTGCAGGTGATTAGAGTCCAATCTAAAATCTAAAATCGTAAATCTAAAATAAAATTGTATTTTTGTCCGTCTTTTTAATTGTACAATTATGTCGGTACATAAGGAAATAAAGAAGGTAACAACCCACATTCTTCAGGAAATGAAGAATCGTGGCGAAAAGATTTCGATGCTCACCGCCTACGACTACAGTATGGCTAAAATTATCGACAAGGCTGGCATAGATGTCATCCTTGTTGGTGATTCGGCATCGAATGTTATGGCAGGCTACGAAACGACATTGCCGATAACTCTCGACGAGATGATTTACCATGCCAAAAGCGTTGTTCGTGCTGTTGACAGGGCTTTGGTGGTTGTGGATTTGCCGTTTGGAACCTATCAGAGCAATTCCAAGGAGGCTTTGTCGTCGGCGATCCGCATCATGAAGGAAACTGGTGCAGGAGCCGTTAAGCTTGAAGGCGGGATGGAGTCGGAAGAATCGATAAAGAGAATCCTCTCGGCTGGTATTCCGATAATGGGACATCTGGGACTAACCCCACAGAGTATAAACAAGTTCGGAACCTACGCGGTTCGTGCCAAGGATGATGAGGAGGCTTCTCGCCTGGTCGAAGATGCCTATTTGCTGCAGGAATTGGGTTGTTTTGCCATTGTCCTTGAGAAAATTCCGGCAAGCCTTACTTCGCGCATTGTTTCCGAAATAAAAATCCCGATAATTGGTATTGGTGCAGGTGCCGCCGACGGCCAAGTTCTTGTAATGCACGATATGCTGGGAATTACGCAGGAATTTTCACCGCGTTTCCTTCGCCGCTATGCCGACCTCGATGCCGTGATAACTGGTGCGGTAACGAATTATATCAGCGATGTGAAATCGGGCGATTTCCCCAACGAACAGGAGCAGTACTGACAAATTTTGTCGCATCATGGCAGAAAACCAAAATACAAGTTCGCAAGAGATTGAAATCCTGTACGAGGACAACCACATCATTGCCGTAAACAAGCAGGCAGGGCAGATTGTGCAGGGCGACAACACTGGCGACAAACCTTTGTCCGAAATACTGAAATCATACATTAAGGAGCGCGACCATAAACCCGGAAATGTTTTCCTTGGTGTGCCGCATCGGATCGACCGACCAGTGAGTGGAGTGGTTCTGTTTGCAAAGACAAGTAAGGCTCTTTCGCGACTGAGCGAACTCTTCCGTACAAAGGATGCCCATAAGACTTATCTTGCAGTTGTCGGCAACAAACCACCTAAGGACAATGATACGCTTGTGGACTACATTTACCGCAATGTCAAGCAGAACAAGTCGTATGTGGTTGACGAAAAGCATCCCGATGCAAAGCGGTCAAGCCTTTCGTACAAGGTTGTTGGTCATTCCGAAAGATATTATCTCCTTGAGATAGACTTGCATACGGGACGCCATCATCAGATTCGCTGCCAGTTGGCAAACATCGGCTGTCCTATCCGTGGCGATTTGAAATACGGATATCCGCGCTCGAACAAAAACGGAGGCATCAATCTTCATGCGGCAAGAATCCGCTTTACCCATCCTGTTAAAAAGGAGGAGATTGTCATCGAAGCTCCGTTTCCGGATGAGAAGATTTGGAAGATATTTTGATTTTAAGAGATATATTGTCCTTTTGGTGGATATTGTCTGGATGCGTTAAGGAATATTATACTTAAAATAAGTATCGGTTTTTAGAGCATTATTTGAATGTTATTCTGCACGAATGCATGTAATGCCAATCTCAAGATATATGCAAATTTACCTTGTGCAGTAGGAAGTCCACAATGTTGAAATGTTCGATTCCGTTATGCCCTAAATCAATTCTGTCCAGCGAAAGAACATATTTGGGCGAGGCATCGGTTATTTTTTCAAAAGCTCCGAATTCCCTTTGTATTGTGGCTTCACTGGCAAGCAGGTATGATACCTGAATTAAACATTTCTTGTTATTCTTTATGGCAACGAAATCAACTTCGCCCTTATGAGTCTTGCCTGTAAAAACAGTAAATCCTTGTATTAGAAGTTCGTTGTAAACAATGTTCTCCAAAAAGAAGGTGTCCTCGTAATTGATTGTGTTTGTGTTCAATGTGCGTAGTCCAGTATCTGTCGCATAGAACTTGTCGTTAGTTTCCAAGGCGTTTTTCCCTGCTATGTTGTATTTTTTGCACGAATGGAGCAAATATGCGTTGCGCAATTTTTCAAGATAACTATATATGGTACGCGATGTCACTTTTTTGCCTTTTCTTGAATAATAGGATGCGATATTTTCTGCCGAAAATTCTTTTCCTGCGTTCGACATTATGTAGAGGGATATGTCCTTGAAGGTCTGGCGGTTCATTTTGCTTGATTTCTTGATGATGTCCCTGTTTACAATATTGGAATAAAGGTTGTCAAGAAAACGTTTTATGGAGCCTTCGTCGCGGAAACTGAACCTAAGCGGGAAACCGCCCCATTTGATGTAGTCTATTATAAATTCATAGGGATTGCAATGTATGTTGTTAAGTTCTAAAAAGTCAACCGATTCCTTGAAGCTGAACGGAAAAATTTCAAATTCAACAGTCCGTCCGGTCAGAAGTGTGGCAAGCTCGCCCGAGAGCAAAGTGGAGTCGCTTCCAGTAACAAAGATGGAGCAGTTAAGTTTCGCCTTGAGCGAGGCAAGAAGCTTTTCGAAATCGGGCAAATGCTGAATTTCGTCTAAGAATATGTAATGTTTCTCATTGTCGAGTACGCGGCTCTTAATTTCTTGGTATAGTTCTTTCGCTTCTGTGATAAATGCATAATCCATATCTTCAAGATTAATGCTTATGATATGCGAGCCTGATACCCCGTTTGCTAGCAGTTCGTCCTTGATTGTTTCCATTAGGACTGATTTTCCAGAACGCCGTACGCCAGTTATGACCTTTATTAAATCGACATCATAATAGGGACGCATAAGTTTCAAGTAATCTTCACGAATAAGTTGCATCTTTGATTTGTTTGAAAATATAATTAATTTTGTTTTCGCAAAAATACAACTTTTTTATTTCGTTGCAAAAATAAATCATTTTATTTTCTCAATATTGTATGTTGAAATGAAAAAAGGATTTCCCGTTCTATTTGTCCCCATAATGTCCGTAAGCGGCTAGGACATTTACAATTACAACATCTTCTTTAATTTCGTAGATTAGTCTGTGTTTGCTCGTTATGTGTCGCGACCATTTACCGACTTTGTCGCCTTTCAGTTGCTCCGGGTGACCTGTGCCTGTGGTGGGATGTTCTTTCGGTTCGGAAATCAATCCGTCCAATTTCTTATATGCATTTGGCTCGTTGCGTCTAGGTTTTACGATGTCATCAATGGCTGTTTTTGAAAATTCAATCTTGTACATTTGTCACCCTTTCCAGAAATTCATCTAATGTTTCATTTGGTTTCATAACCGAATACTCACCTCTATCAATTTGCTTCTCGGATTCTTCTATTTTGGCGAAAAATTCTTCCTTCGACATAAGTGTATCATCCTCCTTTACTTTGCGAATCACAAAGCTGCCCTTGTCCCTAGTCTTCAGTATAAGTTCTTGACCTGATGAAATATAGCTTAAATATGTTGCCATATTGTTCCTGAATTCCCTTGTTGAAACTACTTCCATAATATTACTTTTTGTGTACCAAAATGAAACACAAAGATAATACAATTTTTTCAAAATTGCAAAAAAAGAAAAAATGACGGTATGAGTCGGAGTTTGGATTTGGACATGACTAACATTAGAAGAAAATTCTGGAAAATAATTCTTACTTTTGCAAAATAAAAGTCACGCAACGATATGGAAAGTCTTCTTCAGGCGGAAAACATAAGCAAGCGGTACGGCGACAAACTGCTGTTCGAAAACATAAGCCTTAGCATTGGCGAGGGACAGAAAATAGCTCTTGTCGCCAAGAACGGCACGGGAAAAACCTCGTTGCTGAACATACTTGCTGGTGCCGATTCTCCCGATGGTGGGAGCCTTAGCCGTCGACGCGATGTGCGAATCGGCTATCTTCCGCAGGAAATTGACATGAATCCCGACCGCACTGTGCTTGATGCCGTGTTTGTGCTCGAAAACGAAATCACCCAGACCATCCGCCAGTACAACGACTGCCTTTATTCCGAATCGCACGAGGTTCTGCCGTCTCTGCTTGACAAGATGGACGCCCTAAATGCTTGGGACTACGAATCCAGAATCAAACAAATACTTGGGAAACTTGATATTCACGACTTTGACAAGAAAATTGGCTCTCTGAGCGGAGGTCAGAAGAAGCGTGTTGCATTGGCAGGGCTGCTCATTTGCGAACCTCAGTTGCTAATACTTGATGAGCCTACTAACCAGTTGGACCTTAATGTGATAGAGTGGCTTGAAGATTACCTTTCGGCAGCCAATATCACAATCTTTATGGTAACGCACGACCGCTATTTCCTCGACCGTATATGCAATACGATAATCGAGCTTGATGGAGGTCAAATATATTCGTATTCAGGGAATTATACCTATTATGTGGAAAAGCGTGCCGAGCGAATCGAGAATTTACAGGCAAACATTGAGCGGGCTCAAAACCTGATGCGTACCGAGCAGGAATGGATTCGCCGTATGCCAAAGGCACGTTCTCACAAGGCAAAATACCGCATCGACGAGTTCGAAAACCTGAAGGCAAGGGCTTCGCAACGAATTGATAATCGAAAACTTGAACTCGATGTTGCAAACCAGCGCCTTGGCAAGAAAATCATTGATATCTATAATGTGTCGAAATCGTTTGGTAACCAAAAGATTATCAGTGAATTTTCGTACAAGGTTTCGCGCGGTGAGAAAATTGGAATTGTCGGTCGCAACGGAGTGGGTAAGACGACTTTTCTGAACTTGATTACAGGGAATCTTGCTCCCGACAGCGGTCATATTGAAATCGGGCAGACGGTGAAATTTGCCTACTACACTCAGGAAGGCATTGCTTTCAACGACGACGACAAGCCCATCGACATTGTCCGCAAGATTTCCGACGATGTGAAGTTGCGCGACGGCAAGAGTTTTTCGGCATCGGGACTGCTCAACTACTTTATGTTCACAGGCGATATGCAGCATACGCTTGTGCGCAAGCTTAGCGGTGGCGAAAAACGCAGGTTGTATCTTTGCACGGTGCTAATCCAGCAGCCCAATGTGCTGATAATGGACGAGCCTACAAACGACTTGGACATCACAACTTTGCAGGTGTTGGAAGAATATCTCACGATGATTGACGCAACTGTCATAATTGTTTCGCACGACCGTTTCTTTATGGACAAGATTGTTGACCATCTGTTTGTGTTCGAAGGCGATGACCGGATTTCTGATTTTCCGGGAAATTACACGCAGTTCCGTGATTCGGATGCCTACATAAGATATTTGGGAACGACGCAACCTAAGGAGGAAAAGCCTGCAAAAGAAGCGAATGCAGAGCCTCGTAAGCCAGTAAATGCACCAAAGAAGAAACTTTCGTACAAGGACCAGCGCGAATACGATATGCTGGAAAAGGAAATAGAGGAACTGAACGCCAAGCGTGTAGCGATGGAGGAGGAGTTGAACTCAGGAAAGTTGTCTCCGTTTGAGATTGCCGCAAAATCTTCGGAATACTCGCAACTCATTGATAGTATTGACGAAAAGGAAATGCGTTGGTTGGAACTTGCGGAAATGCTGGAGTAAAGTCATATCGCAAGTTTCCATAATGGAGATTCCGTATAGACAGGCTCACAAGGCTCGTTCCTGTGCCTGTTCGCTTTGTCTTACGGAATGACGGAGAGGAAAAAGAAAAACCCGACATTGGTCGGGCTCCTGTGGTCTGTAGCAGATTCGAACTGTTGACCTCTTCCGTGTGAAGGAAGCGCTCTGAACCAACTGAGCTAACAGACCAAAAAAAGAAAAGTGATCTGTACAAGATTTGAACTTGTGACCTCTTGCCTGTCAAGCAAGCGCTCTAAACCAACTGAGCTAACAGATCGAATGTGAGTGCAAAATTATATCTTTTTGTCGAATGCACAAAAAATATTTTACTCCCAGCCGTCAAATATCTCTTCGCCATAAACGTTGTGTTCGTTTTCGCCGTGAAGCGGTTTCCATACCTGTGCGAAGAACGGATTTCCCTTGGCAATTTCATCGTAGTTCCACGGCGATGGCAGACATTCTGGACACCAGTGCCCGCCTTCGAGTACCAGCACTGGTGATGCCTTGAACTTGTGTCCGAACTGGCATTCCCATTCGAGGGGAGTGCGGAAATCGCCCTTTACCATTGTTTCGCTCAAGCATTTGCCACCACGAAATTCGGCAGCCTTGCGCATATCGTCGATGGTCCATTCGCTGCGCGGTTTCTGCTCGTCGTAACCATGGTCAATTTTAACGATGTCTGTTTCGCTCGGGTGGGAGAGGTTCTGGTGTTTCCAGTCGGGGATTGCCTTGTAGCGTTCCAATGAACCGTAGTAGGCTGATATTCTTTGTTTTTCGTTGTGCTTAATCCACCATTGAGTTCCCCATTTCTTTTTGTTCGCCATCGGGCGCATTGCCCACCTTATTATAAATCCGGGAACAATAGCTGCAAGATTGAAGAACCATGGCAACTGCTTGCCCATATTGGTAAAATACTCATCTACAGGTATATTGGCGCGGAAATGCAGGTAGTTTTCAAGAATATCGGAGTCGAGGTACCATTGTCCGTGGAAGTTGCGCAGTACGAACCATTCGGGTCTGAAAATCTTCTGCGGTGGCGGACAATGTATGGCTTTCAGCAGCTTGCACTCAAATTCGTAGTTGCTCAGTCGGTATTCCTTGCCACTGCCGATGTTGTAGAATCGGTTCCAGAATTCGTCAGGAACATTGTCTTCGCAAAGGTTGGCGAGCAGACGGCCGCTGTCCTCCACGGTTGCCCATTCGAGCACTCCGCGCAGAGGCACGTGGAACATTATCGGGTCGTAGTTTTTCAATATTTCGGGGTAGAGTATTCCCGATTGGCGCAGGCATACCCAGTTGCGTATTCCCGATTCCACTATTGTGCGTTCGGCAATGGTCTTGCTGATGGCGTAGTGGTCGTAAACGCTTATGCAGATTGGGTCGCCGGTACGTCCCCAGTGAATTGGTTCGTTGCGGTCGCTGGTCTGCGCTACGGAACCAATGTAGCAAACCTTTATGCTGTCGGCGTTTGGCTGAGCAAGAACTGCCTTGGCGACATTCTCGGCAGCAAGCACGTTTACGCGACGTGTCTTGTTTGGAAAATAGTCGGCTGCCGGTGATACCATTCCACCGACGTGCAAAACATAGTCGGCACCTTTGGTAGCTTCGAGTACATCCTCGTATTTTGTTAGGTCGCCCCACACTATGCGAATGCGGTCTGCGTAGGGTGCAAGTTTTTCCTTGTTTTTCTTGCTTGGTCGTGCAAGTACGGTTATGTCAAAACGGTCTAAGCGCTGTAAAAGTTCTTGAAGTCCAGCCCAGCCCATTGTGCCTGTGGCACCTGTTATGAATACTCGTTTTTTCATTTGAATTTGTTTGATGTTGCAAAAGTATATTTTCTTTTGCAAAGAAACGTTTTATAGCGATATTTATTGTGGGTTATGCGTGTCCCACCGCCTTTATGAAGTTGTCGATGACATTCCTTATCTGCGGGCTTTTGCCGTCGTAGTTGTTGATTATTATGCAGAAGACAATCTTTTCGTTGCGGGTGTTGGTTATGATGCCTGCAAGCGAACGGACGCGCGTCATACTGCCAGTCTTTGCCTGAACTTTGATTTTGCCGTCGGCACTGCACTTGTAGCTTTTCAGAGTTCCGCTTTTGCCAGCCACAGCCATTCCTGAAATGAAACTTTCGCCATATTTGCTTTTGTTGATGTGCTTTAGCAGTTGTGCCGTCTGCTTGGCGTTAATCGCATCAAAATGGCTCAGACCGCTACCATCGACAGGGTAGAAGCCTCCGCTTTCGATACCTCTTTCGCTTAAGAATTTCTTTCCATAGTCGGCAAGTGATTTTCCTGTTTTGCGCATAATATGTAGTCCCAGCACTTCGGCATAAAGGTTATAGCTCACAAGGTTGGTGTAGTTTACGATTGTGCCTACGTTTGGCGACGAGAATGTATGTATAACAGTCCGTTCTTCTTCGCCCTCGTATTTCTTGTTGCGAACCAAGTAGTTGCCAGTTACAGCAACTCCATTGTTTCTCAGGCGATAATACAACGTCCTTGCTACATAATGCGGTGGATTTGGAAAGCAGCCCTTTACCTTGTATTCGGTCTTGTTGCAGGGAAGTGTGCCACATACCACGATGTCGTTCTCGCCATAGCCACGGTATATCAGGGTGTTGTCGTCGCTGACGCTCGACGATGCTGTAACTTTATTTACTACATTAAGTTCAAGGTCGTCGGGGACAACCCTAACGAGCACTGCCGTATCCTTGTCTTTTCCAGTGTTGTAGTAAAGTTCGTAGGTGTTGTCCATATAGTTTATTGAGAAACCCTGCGAGCCATAGTACGAGCCGAGGTCTTCCCAAACCCATTTGCCAGGTGTCGGAACTGCACCGAAGTAGGTTACATCGCTGATAATGTTGCCGTTAATCTTTTTTATGCCAGCTTCCTTGACTTTTTCTGTCCAAGTATCGAAGATGTCTTCTCCATAAATGCTGGAATAACGCTCTGCGCCGAGGCAAGGGTCGCCACCACCTATAATATAAAGGTCTCCATTTACAACACTGTCTTCGAGCGTGCCGCTGTAGGCGATTTT
>CACWOG010000019.1 GCA_902762455.1 uncultured Bacteroidia bacterium
AACGAACCGATGGCAAAGGCTTACTTCTGGCATCCGGCATACGACTACTATCCTGTAGTTGGTGTTACTTGGAAACAAGCATCTGCATTCTGCGTATGGAGAACTATGCTTAAAAACGCATCTCAAGCAGCAGCTAATGAATATGCACTTCAAGACTACAGACTTCCAACCGAATCGGAATGGGAATACGCAGCTCGCGGTGGTCTCGACCTTATGATGTATCCTTGGGGCGGTTTGTACACTCGTAACTACAGCGGTTGCCACGTTGCTAACTTCAAACCTATGAGAGGTAACTACGTTGACGATGGTGGTGTCCAGACTCTTATGGTTGCTACATTCGACCCGAACGAATTCGGTCTGTACGATATGGGCGGTAACGTAGCAGAATGGACAAGCAACGCATTCGATGAAGCTTCGTACAATTATACTCACGACTTGAATCCTGACTACCAGTACTATGCACATCCAGACGATATGCCAGCACTGAAGAGAAAGGTCATCAGAGGCGGTTCTTGGAAAGACGTGTCATACTATATGCAGAACGGTAGCCGCACATACGAATATCAGGATTCGGCTAAGTGCTACATCGGTTTCAGATGCGTAAGAGAATACCTCGGACGTCATAGAGGTGATGGAACATCTTATTCGCAAGTATATTAATTAGAGAATTATATTGTTTTATTTAAGTTAAGTGTTTAAAAATTAAAAAAGTAAAATTATGAGTCTTGGTGAATTGACCCAAACGCACGGGTACAAAGTATTTATGGGTTACGTTTACGGTTGGGGTGCAACCGTAGTTATGGTTGGTGCATTGTTTAAAATCCAGCACTATCCTGGTGCTAGTGTCATGCTTATCGTAGGTCTTATGACGGAAGCTGTGATCTTCTTCCTTTCAGCATTCGAACCACCTCACGAACAAGTAGACTGGAGCTTGGTTTACCCCGAACTCGCAGGTATCGACAAGGATATGGATTCTATCAATGTTGAAGATAAGAAGGCTGCTGTTAAATCAAAGAAGTCGGCTTTGGAAAAATTCGACGCTATGATTGAAAACGCAGAAATTACCCCTGAATTATTTGAAAAGTTGGGTCATGGTTTGAAGAACTTGAATACTACAACCGAAAAGTTGAAAGATGTATCTGATGCAACAGCAGCAACTAACAACTACGTTGCTAACTTTGAAAAGGCATCTGAAAAGGTTAATTCATTCGCAGAAGCATACGGAGCATCAGCAGAAAAGCTCAATGTTCAGGCTGAAAAGTTGGCTAGCGCATACGAAAAATCAGCTATGTCGGTTGGCAATTCTGGTGACGAACTTTCGGCAACTTACACCAAGCTCATTGCTTCGATGAACAAGGAACTCGAAACTTCGGCTGGCAGCGGCAAGTCGTACAACGAGCAACTTAACATAATGAATAAGAACCTTATGGCTTTGAACTCTGTTTACGAAATGCAACTCGAAGGAACTAACAAGCAGTTCGAAGCAGCAAAGAAGTTGTCAACTGGCTTGGACGAAATCATGGCAAACATGAAGCAGTCTGCAGAAGATACAAAGCGTTACAGAGACGAAATAGGAAGATTGAGTTCGAACTTGGCAGCAATGAACACTATTTATGGAAATATGTTGGCTGCAATGAATTTCAAGCAAAATTAATTTCCGCATAGAGAATTATTAACTGATTGTTTAACATTAAAAAGTAAAGTTATATGTCAGGTGGAAATTGTCCGGAGACCCCGAGACAGAAAATGATCGGTATGATGTACCTGTTCTACACCGCTCTTATGGCATTGAACGTATCAAACGAAGTTTTGAACGCGTTCGTAGCGGTAAACGCAGGTATTCAGCAGACCACTGAAAACTTCTCGATTAAGACCGGAGAACTATACGGAAGAATTGACGGCAAAGCCGCTGAGCAGCCAGGCAAATACGCCGCACTGCAAAAGGAAGCTCATGAATTTGAAGCAGAATGTAATAAAATCTTCAATGGTATCAGAAGAATCAAGGTTCAGTGCTTGAACAAGAGTGATGAAACCATTGATGCAAGCAACATTGAAAACGATACCTGTGTAATCAAGAAAATGGACGACATCAACGCTGCTCCTGCAATCATGGATAAGGAAGCTGGTGGTGTTATGGGCGATAGCTTAAGGTCATGGATGGATAACTTCAGAGACATGGTGCTCAAGATGTCTGTATTCAGAACCGACAAGAAGGACCCCAATAGCGCAGTTGATACAACTAGCTCGTTCTACAAGAGAACTGCAGCTGCCCTCGCTACTCCTGATAAGATCGACGACGGCGCAACAATTCCATGGGAACTTGGTCTTGTAAGACACATGCCTCTCGTTGGTACATTGGCATTGCTCTCAAAGTTGCAGTCGGACATCAGAAACGTAGAAGCTGAAGTATTGCAGCAGATGGTTGCCGACCTCGAAGGTATGGATATTCGTATCTCATCTCTTACTGGTTTGGTAAGTACTTCCAAGAGCGTTGTAATGAGCGGTAGCGAATACGAAGCACAGATATTCATCGGTGCTCGCGATACCACGATGAGACCAACAATCTACATCACACAGACGGCGCCTTATTACGATTCAGTTGTTAAACCTAACGGTGAAATCGAATACAAGCAGCTTGCAAATGTTACATACGACACCCTTCCTCTTGATGAGCAAGGTCGTGGTACTTGGAAGAATGTTGGCGGTGTTGGTGAACACGGTTACGGCGGTTTAATTTTCTACAAGTCGAACGTAGGAGACCAGTGGATACCTTATAAATCGTCATACGCAGTTGCAACATCTTCTACAACTATTTCAGCTACAGCCTGCAACATCTTCTACAAAGGTTTGCAGAACCCATTGTCTGTTGCAGCATCTGGTTACACAAACATCAACGTTACTGCTACAGGTGGCGCAACAATTACAAAGGGTAAGGTTGCTGGATACGAAGGTGAATACATTGTAACAGTTCCTGCTGGAAGTCAAACCAAGGAAGTTACGATTAACGTAAGCGCAGACGGCAAGTCTGTTGGTCATCAGACATTCAAGGTTATGAATGTTCCATCTCCTATTATTACCATCGGTGGTTACAAGAGTGGTGACGATGTTCCAAAGGCTGCTATAAAAGGCTCACCAAGACTTGATGCAGTTCTAGAAGGTGGATTCTTCCCATTCAAGGACATAAAATACACTGTAACATCCTTCACATATATGAAGGAAGTCAGAGGTGTAACATCATCTCAGGTAGTTAGTGGAAATACAATCCCAGGTGACATCCTATCAGACATATCAAAGAAAGCTTCAGGATCTTCAGTATCATTCATCGGTATCAAGGTTTCATCACCTTCTGGACCAAGAAATGCTCCAGGTTTTGCAGCAAGATTGAAATAATTAAAATTCATAGTTATGAAACGAATAGTAAGTTTTTCCGTATTATTGGCTCTCATGCTTATATTGGCTAACACATCGTTCGGTCAAGTACTTGACGGTGCATTCGCCAGAGAGACAACAGTGAAGAGAAATGTAGTTCCTCTGCCATACATCAGGGAGGCAGACGCTATGTATTCAAAAAAAATACTAAGGATATTAGAGCTCAAAGAAAAACAGAATCTACCTCTATACTACCCACAGACAAGAATGACTTATCCTGGGGAATTGCAGCCGCAAAGAAGTAGAGTAAACCTTCTGTATCTTGTGTACGATATCGGTATAAAAGGAAAAACTTTCTATAAGGCAACTGGAAAGGAAATTGAAGACAACGAAAGCACTGACAACAGATATCCGGTGTTCAAACTTGACGCAGGCGACATCACTAACTGGTGGAGAGAACCTATCGAAAAGGATGACCCGACAAGAGACTCGTTGCTTTCATACGAAGGAACTATGAAAGTTATCGACCCATACTCAGATCCTGACGAACCGGAATACATCGACGTCCCTATGAAAATGGAACTTGAAGAAAGCGACCGTGGCGTCATGGAAGAACTTTGGGTTTGGGAAGAATGGTTCTTTGACAAGCAAAGGTCTGTTATGGATGTTCGCATTATGGCAATGTCATTTGACGGACACACATCTGAAGGTCGTGTTTGGCCGTTCTGGATTGCATACAATGACTATCGTCCATTGTTCGCAACACACGAAACGTTCAATTCGCACAACGAAGCAGAACATAGGACATTTGATGACATATTCCTGCAAAGAAGATTCTCTAGTTTCATAGTTGCAGAAACAAACAACTACGACAACCGTCTTATCTCCGACTACCTTGTTGGTATTGAAGCTATCAGGGAAGGCGAAAGAATACAGAACGAAATGTTCTTAATGGAACACGATATGTGGGAATACTAACGGATTTAATTATTCAAACTATAGGAAAGGCTACCGATGGTGGCCTTTCTTTTTGTATTACTCTCATTATCAACATATAAACACTAGGTTAATAAAAAAAAAAGTTTTTACTTTAATGCCAAATCAAAAAAAAATAATTTTGCAGACCGAAACATAAAAACAATTTTTAATCATGACAACAAATAACGAGATAGCGTCACCTATCAAATTCTTTGCAGGCTCGGCAAGCAGATATGTAGCCGAAGAAATCGTAAAGGGCTATAATCCAGAAATGAAACTTGGCGAAAGTACATTGCTGAAATTCAGCGACGGCGAGTTCGTAACCAGCATCGACGAAACTGTAAGAGGATGCACAGTATTCCTAATCCAGTCAACATTCCCGCCTGTAGAGAACCTTTTCGAACTTATGCTCATGGTTGATGCTGCCAAAAGAGCATCGGCAGAACAGGTTGTAGCAGTTATCCCCTATTTCGGATTCGCTCGTCAGGACAGGAAAGACAAGCCAAGAGTTGCAATCGGAGCAAAACTCGTAGCCGACCTGCTTATGGCATCGGGTGTAAACCGAGTTATGACAATGGACCTTCACGCCGACCAGATTCAAGGTTTTTTCAACGTACCAGTTGACCACATTTACGCATCAACTTTGTTCGTACCTTATATTAAAAGCTTGAACCTCGACAACCTCGTAATTGCATCTCCCGACATGGGCGGCGCAAAGAGAGCAAAAGCATATTCGCATTTCCTTGATGCAGAGATGGTTATTTCTCACAAGTCAAGATCGAAAGCCAATATGGTAAGCGAAATGATGGTTATCGGCGATGTAAAGGACAAGAACGTAATCATTGTTGACGACATGATTGATACCGCTGGAACAATAACAATGGCTGCCGACATCATTATGGAAAAGGGAGCAAAGAGCGTTCGCGCCGTTGCTACTCACCCAGTACTTTCGGGTCCTGCATACGAAAGAATCAACAAGTCTGCACTCATCGAAGTTATCACAACCAACTCTATTCCAATCAAGGAAGGAATGTCGGACAAGATTAAGGTAATCTCGATAGGCGACCTGTTTGGCGATGTAATCAACAACGTTTACCACCACAAATCGATAAGCAAAAACTTTATCGTATAATGGATATTCGGTATTTGGTCATCGAAGGGAATATCGGTGCGGGAAAAACCAGCCTCAGCAAGCTGATAGCCGAACGAAAAAAAGGAAGACTTTTCCTTGAACAATACGCAGAAAACCCTTTCCTGCCCAAATTCTACGAAAATCCGGAAAGATACTCGTTCCCTTTGGAACTTTCTTTCCTCGCAGACAGATACAACCAGCTCAAAAACAACTTGTCGTCATTCGACCTGTTCAACGAGCTGATTGTATCTGACTATTTTTTTATGAAATCGCTGATATTCTCGGCACACACACTGCAGGAAGACGAGTACAGGCTATACCGCCAACTATTCGACATTATATATAGCACATTGCCAAAACCAGACCTATATATATATTTACACAAAAATATCGACTTGCTGCTCAAGAACATAAGCAAGCGCGGACGCGAATACGAGAAAAACATATCAGCGGAATACCTCAAAGGCATAGAAACTGGATACTTCAACTTTTTCAAACAGCAAAACCAAATGAGAATTGTTGTAATAGACACCAACAACATTGATTTTGTGAACAATGAAGAAGACTTAAAGAAAATCGAGAATTCCATATTCGATAACGAATACCCAGTTGGAATAACAAGAATAATCCTGTAGCCATTTTTTTTCATCTTTTTTAATATTTTTCTTTACAATTCAAAAACAAGATATTATCTTTGCGGTGATTTTTTCCCGAAAGGGAAGTCAGTGGTTTAAAATAAAATAATTAAAAATTTAACAAGAATAAGGAATAAATTATGAAGAGGTTTTTATTTTTAACTTCGGTAGTAGCATTAGGACTTATTATGGGTTCGTGCAACGACTTGAAAAAAATGGCAGCCAATGCCGATGACATCAACTACTCAGTAAATCCAAAAGTACTGGAAGTTCACAACGGACAAGTAGCTGTAAATATTTCTGGTAATTTCCCAGAAAAGTACTTCAGAAAGAAAGTATCTGCAACATTAACTCCAACCTTGGTATGGGATGGTGGAGAAAAGGCTCTCACTCCTATCTACGTTGAAGGTGAAAAAGTTAAAGGAAACGGACAAGTTATAAAGTACAAACCAGGTGGTGCTTTCTCATACAACGACAAGTTCGACTACTCACCAGAAATGCGTAGGTCGAAACTCGTTTTGAAGATTTCTGCTGTTAAGGGTACAAAGGAAGCTGAATTCGACCCGGAAGACATAGCTGAAGGTATCGTAGCAACCCCAGAACTCGTTAAGATGAATGGCGGAAAGTCGTCAAATGCTGCTAGCAACTTCAAGAAGGACAATGCTGCTTCAAAGATTGCTGCTATCAACTACGACAAGAACAAAGCTGAAATCAAGTCTTCTGAAACAAAGAAGGACGAAATCGCAGAAATGCAGAAGTACATCAAGGAATCGAAGGACAACGACCGCGTAAGATTCGACGGTGTTGAACTTAAGTCATACGCTTCTCCTGAAGGTACACAGGAAATCAACAAGAAGGTTTCCAACGACCGTTCTAACAGCGCATCAAAGTTCGCAAAGAACGAATTCAAGGGCGTTAATGGTGCTGACGACAGCAACTTCTTCAAGTCTTTGGTTACTGAAGAAGACTGGGAAGGTTTCAAGACTGCTGTACAGAACTCAAACCTTGCTGACAAGGATATGATTATCCGCGTTATCAACATGAACTCGGATCCTGACAAGAGAGAAGAAGAAATCAGAAATATGAAGAGCACTTTCGACGAACTCGAAAAGGAAGTTCTCCCGAGCTTGCGTCGTTCTGAAATCGTTATCAACGTTACTAATATAGGTAAGACCGACGATGAAATTGCTAAGCAGTACAAGGATGATCCTAGCAAACTTTCATTCACCGAAATCATGCACTATGGTGAAATCACCGAAGATGCTGCCAAGAGAGTTGAAATCTACACTAAGGCAACCGAACTCTTCCCAGAAGAATGGTCAGCTTACAACAACCTCGGTGCTGCTCTCTATGAAACAAAGGACTATCAGGCTGCAAAGGTTGCTTTGGAAAAGGCAAAGAGCAAGAGCAACGGAAATGCAACTGTTCTCAACAACATGGGTAATGTTGCCCTTTCAGAAGGCAATGTAGAAGAAGCTGAATCAAATTACGCTTCTGCAACTGGTGTTAGCGAAGCTAGCGCAGGTCAGGGTGTTATCGCAATAAAGAAAGGTCAGTATGCTAACGCATCTCAGTTCTACGGTGACGACTGCTCATTCAACGCAGGTCTTGCTAAGGTTCTTAACAAGGAAAACGAAGCTGCTATGACTGCTCTCAACTGCGGTGCTGAAAAGGACGATGCTTTGAATTTCTACCTTAAGGCTGTTGTTTGCGCTCGCAAGGCTGACAACGAAGGCGTTTTCAACAACTTGAGAACTGCTTGCCAGAAGGATTCAAGCTTGAAGGATTTCGCTGCTAAGGACGTTGAATTCATCAACCTCTTCGAAAACGATACTTTCAAGTCAATCGTAAAGTAACGATAATTATCATCACATAAAAAAGGCTACCAAATGGTAGCCTTTTTTGTGCTTATACAACAATAAAACAAATGCTATACTAGTCTAATTTCACCACCGTTATTCCGTCTCCACCAAACCTTATGTCCTCGTCGTTTATCGACTTGACCTGCGGAATGGTCTTTAGGTACTGGCGGATATTCTGGCGCAGAATGCCATTGCCTCGCCCGTGCAAAATTTTCAGTTCGTGATGACTGAGCATAACAGCAGCATCGACTAACTCCTCAATCTTGCGTAAAGCCTCATCGGTACGGTCGCCACGGACATCAATGTACGGCTTGAAATTCAATGCTTTTTCACTATACAAAGCCGAAGCCGACGACTGCTTACGCTGGTTTGCATATTCCTCCTGTGGAACCTTCTGCAACTTGTCCAGAGCAACCGACATATATAGGCTGCCGAAACAAACAACAGCAGTCTTTTCGCCAAGCCCAGTGACCTCCCCTATCGCTTCCTGCCCCGCCAGACGAACCTTACTGCCAATATTTATCTTGTTCTCATCGACAGGAATAATCTCCAGTTTCTTGGCTTCCTCGCGGGCTTTCTTGCGTGCCTCACGTTCCTCGACCTTGCGCTTCACATATTCGTACTTGCGTGCAAATTCGGTTTCGTCAACCTCCTTCGACTTCTCAAAGTCCTCCTTGAACTGACGAACCTCCTCTCGTACTTCCTTCACCTTTTCCTTGTCGGCATTGCTACGCTTGATTTCCGAAATGGTGTTCTCAATCTGCTTGTTCACACCGCTCAAAAGTTGCTCGGCTTCTGTCCGTGCGCTCTCGATTATCTGCTTGCGCTTGGTCTTTATAAGCTCCAGCTCCTCTAGGTTTTTCTTCAGAGTCTCGTCAACACGCTTGCTCTGCTCGTTCACTTGCTTGCGCTTGCGCTCCCAATAACGCTTGTCGCGCATAAGTTCACGCAAAAAACGGTCGATGTTCATCTGCTGGGTGCCAGTCTTCTCGACCACCTTATTTATAATCGCCTCGGGCAGACCAATCCTACGTGCGATTTCCACCGCATACGACGAACCGGGAATTCCAACTTCAAGAATAAATGTCGGCTGCATATTGGTATGGTCAATCAGCATTGCACCATTGATGATACCCTCTGCCTCAGCGGCAAAGACCTTGAGATTGGTGTAATGCGTGGTTATCATGCCGAAAGTCTTGGTGGCATTCAGTTGCTCAAGAATAGCCTCGGCGATTGTTCCACCTATTATCGGGTCGGTTCCTGCACCGAACTCGTCGATAAAAATAAGCGAATCGGAACCTGCATTCCTCAGGAAATACTTCATGTTGACCAAGTGCGAACTATAAGTACTAAGGTCGTTTTCAATCGATTGCTGGTCGCCTATGTCAAGCATTATTTTCTTAAAAATACCAAACGAAGATGCTCCGCCCACAGGCACCGGCAGTCCGCACTGCAACATATAGGCAAGTATTGCAGCAGTCTTGAGGCAGACGCTCTTACCGCCAGCATTAGGACCGGAAATCAATAA
The DNA here is from genome assembly GCA_902762455.1 of uncultured Bacteroidia bacterium. Classification (GTDB taxonomy): domain Bacteria; phylum Bacteroidota; class Bacteroidia; order Bacteroidales; family ML635J-15; genus Bact-19. The sequence continues at coordinate 9,505 of CACWOG010000019.1, forward strand.
AATGCGGTTTTCGGAATCGAGACGGAAAGACGTTGGGACAATTTCTCGGTTTTCCCTTTTAAGTGTCAGATACAGAAGCGGATGCTTGCCACGAACAATGTCAAGGCAAGGTTCTTCGTGTACCGACGGGATTATGGCTTCGATGGAAATTGCAAACTTTGCCTTTGCACGGATGAAGTCGAGTTCGGCAAGCACCTGCGAGATGTTCTTCAGGTCGTCGGCGTAAGGTCGGAACTCGCAGGTAAGGTCGTAGAGTATCTTTTGTATTTCGCGGGCTTCGGAAAGTTCCAGTTCGCGGATGCGGTTGTTCATCTCCAGAACCTCCTGCGGTTCGATGTAGGAAGTCTTTCCACTTGCCGACTCATCGTGTACAAAGCCTTGAACCTTACGCTTGTAGGTGGTTTCTATAGGCAGAACCAATCTTCCGTTTACCATAGTTGCCGACAAGTCCTTGCTAACCCAGCCCTGCTCGCGGAACGAAGTAAGTATGGTATTCAGTTTCCGCGACACCGACTCCTGCGTAGAAATGAGCGACGAGCGTATTTCGCGCAGTTCGGGCGAAGCGGTATCCTTGATGTCACCGTTTTTCGTAAGCACCGACTGAATGCGGTCGAAGAGATAGGTTGGGAAATTTATCGAATCGACGATTTTCTTGAGGTTTGGAAATTCGTTTTTTTCGTCGGTGCGGAAAAATGCACGCAAGGCACGGCTGTTTTCGAGAACGGTACGAATGTCAACCAGTTCGAAAAGCTGAAGGCTTGTTCCCTCCACACGCATACGCGAAGCCGCCTGCGACACATCGGGGTAATTGTTGGCTGGATAATTGTCCTTGAGCATGCAGATGCTCATCATTTCGCCAGTAAGAGCAAGAGAATGCCGGATGCGACCTATGTCGGTCGAAAAAGCAATGTCATCGACAAGACTTTTTGCAGGCACTGCAATACATTCCGACTTTATCAGATTGCGGATTTTATCGAAACCTATCTTTGACTCAAAATTATCGGGATAAAAAAACATAATTTACAATGAAAAATCTGTGGTGTCGCGGCGCGCCACGACGCCACATTTTTCTGAATCTTTGAATTTTCAAATTCTAGAATCTTCTACTACTCCTCCAATATCACAAGAAATATATCTTCATCATCCTCCTTCATATAGTACTGCTCGCGAGCAAATTTCTCAAGTTCTTCCTTTCCCGACATAAGCTCGTCAAGACGAGTGCTGTTCTCAAGATTTTCCTGCTCGTAATACTTCTCGTTTTCACGCAGTTCGTGAAGTTTACTCATCTTCTCAAACCTATCTATAAGACTAAAGTCGTCGAAGAATGTTATCCACACGACAAACAACACTCCGACTATCCACATTGCGTTTTTTACTGTAAAATCCTTTACCTTTCCGAATATTTTCTTAATCTTTTCTTTCATATCTTTCCTTTTTCTTTCATCTGCGCAAAATTAACACAAAAACAACTATCCACACGCAAAAAGAGCACATAGTTTTCAACAAGTTGATATTATTAAAGGCTAACAGTCCGGAAGTCTAACAGGCTAAAATCCAATTTCAAACAACATCAAACCAAAAGGCGAAAGGGCTAAAAGGCTGACAGGCGAAAAGGCTAACTATCTAGCAGAGAAACTATCTGACAGACAGCCAGACCGGTACAGACGCAAAATTTTGCGTCTCGGTCGCCACAACACATTGCATTTTGCGCAAATCATTGCAATCGGCGCAAATCGTTGCGCAACCACAATTTTCAAATCCCTGAATCTTTAAATCATTGAATTTTTCTTACCTTTGCACAGAAAATTATTCGGTATGACATACGACGAGATTCTAAACGATTTGAAGAACAAAATATACAAGCCAATATACCTTCTATATGGCGAGGAATCGTACTTTATCGACAAAATCACCGACTACATCGCCAACAATGTGCTTACCGATGCAGAAAAGTCGTTCAACCAGACAATTATGTACGGCAAGGACGTTAGCGTAAACGCTGTCATACAGGCAGCACGGCGCTTCCCGATGATGTCGAACTACCAGGTCGTAATCGTAAAGGAAGCCCAGAACCTGAAACCGTTTGCCGACCTCGACGTATATTTTGAGACCCCTCTCAAATCAACAATCCTCGTCCTCGCTGTAAAAGAAACGCAAAAACTTGACAAGCGCACCAAAGCCGTAAAGTTAGCCGACAAAATCGGTGCCGTACTCGAGTCGAAGAAACTATACGAGAACGAGATGATAAAATGGGTGTCGAGCCTTGCAAAATCGTACGAACTCACACTCACGCCCGAAGCACAACGCATGATGTACGAGCATATCGGTGCCGACCTTTCACGCCTCGATGGCGAAATGAAGAAACTCAAGACCGCCGTCAGCGACCAATCGACACCGATAGACGGAAAAACCGTCGCCCAAAACATCGGAATCAACCGCGACTTCAATACTTTCGAGCTGCAAAAGGCAATAGGCACAAAAAACGCACTGAAAGCCTACCAAATTACCGACTATTTTGCAAAAAACCCCAAAAGTACATACATCGGAGTGGCAATAAAGCAAATATTCGACTACTTTATGCGCATCATGAAAGTCCACTACGCCAAAGACAAGAGCCGCAACGGACTTGCTGCCGAGTTGGGCGTAAGCTCCTATTTCGTTGAAGAATACACACGCGCTGCATCACATTACCCGGTCGGAAAGATTGTCAGCATTGTATCATTTCTGCGAGAAGCCGACATCAAAAGCAAGGGAATGGGCGGAACATACGAAGAAGGCGACATCTATAAGGAACTTATTTTCAAAATAATGCACGTATGAACAAGGCGGTTTTCCTCGATAGGGACGGCGTAATCAACAGAGAACTCGGTCACTACTGCGAAAAGGTCGAGGACTTTGAAATACTGGCGGATGTCGGCAAAGCAATAAAGGTGCTGAAAGATGCGGGATTCATCGTAATTGTAATTTCCAACCAAGGCGGAATAGCCAAAGGTCTCTACACTGAAGCCGATGTAAACGCAATGCACAACAAATTACACGATTACCTTATTGAATACGGTGCCGACATTGACGACTTCTACTTCTGTCCCCACCACGATTCCATTAGCAAATGCCTTTGCCGCAAACCCAACAGCCTGATGATTGAAAAGGCAATGTCTGTATATGACATCAATCCTGCACAGTCGTATATGATTGGCGACGGCAAACGCGACATCGAAGCTGCCGAACGCGCCGGCATAAAAGGAATCCTAATTGAATCGAACACTGGAATTCTTGAAATCTGCAACCAAATAGCATCGGAATAATGGCTCGCCACATAATGCTCAACGGAACAAGAATGCCTTCGGACTCTCCCTGCCTGAAATACGACAACCGTGGACTCCTGTGGGGCGACTCGTTTACGGTAAAACTTCGCGGAAATTCGTGCCGAGTGTACGATTTCAACAACTACTTCCTATGCATCTGCAAAATGGCGGAATCTATTGGTCTGGAGCCTGACGAATTATTCAAACCGAAAATTTTTGCCAACGACCTTATGCTTCTGCTCAAACAAAACCGCATATATAAGGAATTCTGCGCCACAATAACAATCTTCCGCAATAGCACGGGAACAAACAAAATAACAGACACAGACACATTTTCGACATTGGTGTCGGTTGAAAGCATGCCCCACGAGTTCTACAGCATCAACAAGGATGGAATTTTTACCGATGTCTTTGATTCGTCAAAACTAATTACAGAAATAGCAAATCCTAACTTTTCATACGAACTTATAAGTGGAAAGATACTGGCAGAAAACGATTTGGACGACCTAATCATTACCGACAATAACGGGAACTACAGACGGAGCCTATATTCCGACATTTTCTTCCTAAAAGACAAGTCGCTGATATATGCCTCCGACCCCACAAATGTTTCCATCAATGCAATATTTTCTTCAAGGATAATGCAAATAGCAAGCAGCAAGTTAGGAATGGAAATATACCAGTCGAAAGTGAACCAAAGCAAATTGAAGGGCGTAGAAGGGATGTTTCTTGCCGACCCCGTGAACGGAATACGCTGGGTTGTGGGACTTGGCAGGGAAAGATTCTACAGCGGAATGGTCAACGACATTGCATACGAGGTTTACAACTACTACAAGGAAGGAATCGAAAGGCTGAAAGGTTAGAACGAGGCAAAAGAAGGCTAAAAGACTGCAAGACTGTGAGCCTGTTAGACTGCAAGCCTGTTCGACTGCTCGACATCATCGAATCCTGTCAATCGACCTTATCAAAGCCTCATCCTTTGCTATTCCCCTTATTGCCAAAGCAATGAAAATCGCTGCAACTATAGGCAAAACAACAAGTATGCTGGTGTGATAGTTGGTTGCAAACTTTTCGGAAGCCTGATACAAGAAGAAAAATGCAAGTCCAGAACACCCGAGAGCCAGAATCAAGTTGAATATGCAAATACGAATCTGCAATACCCTATGCCGATACATAAAAATGGTCACAAGCAAAGTAAGCACTACAAACGAAAGCAATATCAGCAACGGCAATGTGGAATAATGCTCTTCACCGAAATCAATTCCGTAAAGTCCCATTGATATATCTGTAATACCGCTTTCGGTCTGCATTTCAAGGCTTCCGAACGGAACGAAATAAAAAACTGACATGCAAATCAATGCAAGCAGTAGAAACAATGTTTGAATTCTCTGTATCATAATCCAAATTTTTCCGCAAAAGTAACTTTTATTTCCTTACAAAACCCACCGCTACACAATCTTTGCGAAAAAAAGAAAAAATTATTTGCCATCACAAAAAATAGTATTACCTTTGCACTCGCTTTTTCGGGGTGTAGCGCAGTCCGGTTAGCGCACCTGCTTTGGGAGCAGGGGGTCGCCAGTTCGAATCTGGCCACCCCGACAAAAGAAAGGAAGCCTTCGCAAGAAGGCTTTTTTATTTTACTTCGCACATTATTTACGAATACAAATAATATTGTGTAACTTTGCGCAAAATTTAACTATACGATGAAAAACAAAACGGTAATAGTCCCAATTATAATAATATTAGGTGTATTGCTTATCGACCAGATTCTTAAGATTTGGGTTAAAACCCACATGATGATAGGCGATGAAATACACATTTTCGGCGACCGCGTGATGCTTAAATTCGTCGAGAACCCGGGAATGGCATTCGGAATGGAGTTCGGTGGCAACTGGGGAAAACTTGCACTCAGCATATTCAGGATTCTTGCTGTAGGCGGACTGATTTGGTATCTAGTGGTGCTGATTAAAAAGAAAAGCAATCTGTTCATAATATCTTGCATCTCGCTGATAATTGCAGGTGCTGCGGGAAACCTCATCGACTGCGCTTTCTACGGACTTATGTTTAACGAAAGTTTTGGTCAAGTTGCCCAGATGTTCCCAGATGGTGGCGGATATTCGGGTTTTCTCGCTGGAAATGTGGTAGATATGTTCTACTGCCCGATAATAAGATGGGGCACACCACCAGACGAATCCATTTTCTTCCGTCCAATATTCAACGTTGCCGACTCGGCAATAACGATTTCTGTATTCCTGATGATTATCTTCTACAAGAAGTTATTGCCTAAGGAAGAAGAAAAAACAGAGCCTACCGAAACAAAGGCAGAATAATGAACGTCCCATTTTTCAGATACGACTGGTTCTTCCAGGAAAACCGCGAACAAATAATCTCGGTTCACGAAGAAATAATGTCGTCGGGACGATATGTATATGGTGAATACACCCAGAAACTAGAAAAACAACTGGCCGAACTTTGCAACCGCAAGTTTGCCACTACTGTAGGTTCCTGCTCCGATGCGCTATTCTTTGCACTTCAGTCAGTTGGAATAAAAGATGGCGACGAAGTGATTGTCCCGCCGTTCTCGTTTGTAGCAACCCTCGATTCGATACTCAGATGCGGTGGAGTGCCTGTCTTTGTTGACATATCGCCCGAACACTTTATGCTTGACATTGCCAAACTTGAAGATGCCATCACACAGCGCACCAAGGCGATTGTAATGGTACAACTTTTCGGCAACTGCCATCCGCAGCAGGAAACAATCAACAAGATAGCGCAAAAGAATGGTATTCCGCTGATTATAGATGCCGCCCAAGCGGTTGGAATAAAAAGCAACGGTATTTCTGCCGCAAAAGTCGGCGACATTGCCTGCATAAGTTTCGACCCCACAAAAATCGTATCTGCATACGGAACTGGCGGTGCTGTCCTTACCGATGACGAAAACACATACACAACAATAAAAAAGCTCGCAAACCACGGAATTTGCAATGGCACTCCAGAAATTGCCGGCTACAACAGCAAAATTTCCGAACAAGAAGCGGCATACATTCTTCTTCAGATTGAAAAGTTACCGCAGACAATGGCAAGAATGAATGAAGTTTCGGAAAAATATTTATCACAACTTAATGGAATCGAAGAAATTGTACTCCCACATAAATGTTGCACCGAACCCAACTGCCACAAGTTTGTAATCAGCACCGACAAGCGCGACGAACTTCGCAATTATCTGAAAGACAATGGCATTGAAACAAAAATTCACTACGCAACATTATTGTCGGAACAAAAAATTGTTAAAGGTCGCAAATTCCTGAAACACAACCTGTCGAATGCAGAAAAAGCATCAAAACAAGTATTGAGTCTGCCTATTTATCCAAACATTACCGACGAAGAAATTTCATACGTCTGCCAGCACATAAAGGCATTCTTTTGCCGATAAGCATAAATGTTATACTTTTGCAATTTAAGTCATACGAATATGTCGAAACACAAGAATATAAAGGAAAACAAGACAAAACAAACAACAGTAGCCACTGCGACAACAATAGTTGCTCCGCCCAAAACTAAAATCGGTATTATCCCAATCATAATACTTGCCGCAGTTTCCATAGGACTGTACATCAACACTTTGCGCAACGATTACGCACTTGACGACTCAATGGTGCTGATCCGCAACTCGTTCACACAGGAAGGTGTTTCGGGCTTCGGCGACATCTTCAAATACGACACTTTCACAGGCTTCTGGGTGTTCAACGACAGTACACGCACCGTAGAACAGATTGTCAAGGAAAAGAAACTGCTTGCCGGTGGCCGCTACCGTCCGCTGTCGCTAGCCACATTTGCCATCGAAATAGAACTTTTTGGCAGTGACTTCTACGATGAAAACGGCGTTTATGTCGGGCAAGGCTGTCCAGCCATAAACCACGCTATGAATGCAATATACTATGCGCTCACAGTAGTTCTGCTATACCTCATACTGGTGCGGCTTTTCCCTCGCAAGGACGATTCGTGGTGGTTCTCAATCCCATTCATTGCAACTATGCTTTTTACATTCCATCCTATTCATACAGAAGTGGTTGCAAACGTTAAAGGTCGCGACGAAATCCTGACCTTGCTCGGTTCATTAGCGGCTTTGTGGTGGTCAATCAAGTACATCGACAGCAAGAAGTTGTACTACCTTGTACTTTCGGGCCTTGCTCTGCTCTGCGGACTTTTCTCCAAGGAAAATGCAATCGTCTTCCTTGCAATAGTACCGCTTACCTTATATTATTTCACCAATGCAAAATGGAAAGAAATTGGCAAGGTGATGATTCCGCTTGCAGTGGCATCGGTGGCATTTCTGGCAGTGCGCGGAATGGTTCTCGGATGGGAACATTCGGAACAGACCAAGGAACTTATGAACGACCCGTTCATCAATATGACGGTATCGGAACGCTACGGCACAATATTCGTAACCCTGCTGATGTACATAAAGTTATTGTTCATCCCCCACCCTCTCACCTACGACTATTACCCGTGGCAAATTCCAAAAACAGAACTTACCGATGGCATCGCACTGCTTTCACTGTTAATATACTTGGCATTAGGCATTTACGCCGTTTATGGAATGATTAAGAAAAAGGATATTGCCTCGTATTCCATTCTTTTCTTCCTGATTCCGCTGGCACCAGTCTGCAACATTTTCTTCGCGGTGGGAACACTGATGAATGAGCGCTTCATTTTCATCTCGTCCATCGGATTCTGCTTATTAATTGCTTGGTTCTTTGCCGAAGTGCTACCAAAACTTTTGAAAAACCTCTCGACAGCAAAATATATCGCAGGAGTTGTCATTTCGATAGTGCTATTCGTTTTTGCCCTGAAAACAATCACCCGCAACGCCGACTGGGAAAACGATACCGTACTTTTCACCACCGATGTTGAAGTCTCATCAATGTCGGCAAAAGGCAACTGCGCCGCTGGAGGTAGAAATCTTGAACGCGCACAGTCGGACGAAGTGAAGGACAACAAGGAACTGCACGATGCATTGTGCGAAAAAGCAATCAAGTACCTCAAGAAATCGAACGAAATATACGCCAGCGACGGCAAAAAGAACTCGAAGAAGCAGAGTTCCACAGCCATTTACAGCGATGCGATGAACCTTCTCGGCAACGCCTACTTTGAAATCGGTGACATTGCCAACGCACTCGACTCGTATATGAAAATCGTAAATGCATTTCCAAACCACGACATTGCAAACGGCAACATACACGTCGTACTTATGCAAACTCCCGGAATGCTCCGCAACAAACTTACCACATCGACGGTTCCCGAACTTCTTGAAGTGCTTGGCAACCTAATAAAGGTAAAGCCGGAATGCGGTGAAGCATACTATGTACTCGGTGTGCTTTACGGACGCGAACTCGGCAATATGGAAGCCTCAATCCAATGCTTCGAGAAGGCCGAGACCTGCAAATTTGAAAAGAATGCTTCATACTACAAGGATTTGGGCGTGGCATACGGAATTTCGGGCAACTACGAGAAATCAATACCTGCCCTTGAGAGAGCAATAGAACTCGACCCCGACGACGACCTTTCGTACACAAACCTCGGTTACACCTATATAAACCTCGGCGACAATGAAAAGGGGCAGGAATACATAAGCAAGGGCGAAATGTTAAAACAGAAAAAAGCAGAAAATGATAAAGAATAAAAAGATAGTTGTCGTACTGCCGGCCTACAACGCCGAACAGACGCTCGAACAGACCTACAACGAAATTCCGTTCGACATTGTTGATGATGTAATACTTGTCGATGACTTCAGCCGCGACAACACTGTGGAAGTCGGCAAAAGACTTGGAATCAAGAACATAATTGTCCACGAAAAGAACAAGGGTTACGGCGGCAACCAGAAGTCGTGCTACAACAAGGCATTGGAACTTGGGGCCGACATCGTGATAATGCTCCACCCCGACTATCAGTACACACCGAAGTTAATAGAATCGATGTCGTACATAATTGCCAACGATGTCTATCCTGTGGTACTTGGCTCGCGAATACTTGGCCGTGGCGCTCGCAAAGGCGGAATGCCGCTTTACAAATACTGGTTCAACCGAATGCTTACATTCACGCAGAACCTGCTCATGCACCAGAAACTGTCGGAATACCACACTGGCTACCGTGCATTTTCGGCAGAAGTGCTCCGCGCAATCAACTACAACGTCAATTCCGACGACTTTGTGTTTGACAACCAAATGCTTGCACAGATTTTCTATGCAGGCTACGAAATTGCCGAAGTCACCTGCCCTACCAAGTATTTCAAGGAAGCAAGTTCGATAAATTTCAGACGCAGTTGCAAATACGGATTTGGTGTTATACACACTTCGTTCCTATACTTTTTCAACAAGATACATTTGTGCAAGAGCAAAATCTTCAAGGGATAGAAGGCTACTTGATGTCGGACAGAAGACCAGTCCAACAGTCTGCAAGACCGTGAGACGCAGGACTGTGAGACTTCAAAACTTAGAAACGGCGACAGCCATTGAACGGCGAAGCCCTCAACGAAGTTAAACCAAGAAACGCCGTCAGGCATAGAAACGGCGCAGGCATTCAAACGTTAACCACGAATCACACGAATATACACGAATGTGTTCGCTACGCTCACTTTAAACTCTTGAACATTGAAACAACCAAACGGCGCAGCCATTCAAACGGCCTGCAAGCCCAAAACTCAGAAACGGTGTAGCCACAGAAACTTAGAAACGCCGTTAGGCATAGAAACTGGCGCAGCCAAAAATCTTCAAAAAACATATTGTTGTATTGATAAATTGACTATATTTGCAACGAGCATAGAATAATAGCCATTTGGTATGTTGATACTGGCACGTAGTCTATGCTTAAAAAGTATGTGTAAATTAAATTGTCTGGTATGAAAAGAATATTTGCATTGACTATAGGCTGTCTTATGTCAGTATTTGCTTTTGCCCAATTTGGCGGTGGCTCAGGCACAGAATCCGACCCATATAGGATATACAACATTGAGCATTGGAACGAATTCACAACCGAATACAATGACCCGCAGTCAGTTTATGGCGATTTTTCTGGGATACACTTGCGGTTGATGGACGATATAATGGATACAGTTAGAAATCGTCTTGTTGGTCTTCTTGGTGTCAACAATGATAGACCTTATTATAAACACTTTAACGGACACTTGCATGGCGGCGGACATA
>CACWOG010000020.1 GCA_902762455.1 uncultured Bacteroidia bacterium
TGAAGCCACAAAAATTTTACAAGATATGTTAGTTGTAGGAATTGCAGGCGGTTCGGGCGCAGGAAAGACGACGGTTGTAAACAAGATTACCGCGCAGCTGCCAAAGGATATGGTTACATTGGTGCCACAGGATTCGTACTATTGGGACAGCAGTCATCTGCCAATGGAAGAACGGAAAAAAATCAACTTCGACCACCCGAACGCCATCGAGTGGGAACTGCTAATCCGCCACATCAAGGCACTGAAGGAAGGCAAGTCGGTGGAACAGCCAATATACGCCTACATAACAAGTTCGCGCAGCAAGGAAACATTGACTGTAATGCCGAGCAATGTGATAATCGTCGAAGGCATAATGGTGCTTACACAGCCAGAACTCCGTGACTTGATGGATGTTAAGGTTTACGTAGATGCCGATGCAGACGACCGTCTGGCACGAATACTCCGCCGCGATACCGTTGAACGTGGCCGTTCGGTAAACGATGTGCTTGAACACTACTACGATACCGTAAAGCCGATGCACTTGCAGTTCATCGAGCCGACAAAGCGCTATGCCGACATCATTGTGCCCAACATTGGCGACAACGATGCTGCGGTAAACCTTTTGGCAAAGTTCATTCATCAGCATATTAACAATTAGAAAAAGACCACCCCTTCGACTACGCTCAGGGGGCGGGATACAGAATTTTGTAATATAGTAAATATTAGAAATTTATGCAAGATATAGACCTTAAGAACGTAATGTTCATCGACATTGAGACGGTGCCAATGTGTGCCTCGTTTGATGAAATGCCCGAAGCCTTCAAGAAGCACTGGGACAAGAAATCGAAAAATTTCAGAGCCGAAACCGAAACTGCTTCCGACGTTTACCAGCGTGCCGGAATATATTCCGAATTTGGAAAGATTGTGTGCATATCGGTAGGTTTGGTAGCTGGAGAAAAATTCCGTGTAAAATCGTTTTATGGTGACGATGAAAAGGAGATTCTTTCTGGTTTTGCCGAAATGCTTGCGAAATGGGACCCGTTTGGCAACAAGATGCTATGTGGACACAACATCAAGGAGTTCGATGTGCCATACATTGCACGCCGTATGCTCGTCAACCGTATGTACAACTTGCCAAAGGCACTCGACCTGTCGGGAAAGAAACCGTGGGAAATAAAGCACATTGATACACTTGAATTATGGAAATTCGGTGATTACAAGAACTTTACATCGCTTGCACTTATGGCCGACCTTTTCGACATCCCCACGCCAAAGGACGACATCGACGGCAGCGAAGTCGCTGGTGTTTACTACGGCGAACACGATGTGGAGCGTATTGCAATCTATTGCGAAAAGGACGTTTTGTGCGTAGCTAACCTAATGCTCAGGTTGCAAGGCAAGGACATCTATATGTACGACCAGATGGAAAGGGCAAACGGATAGATGGATTACTAAAATTGAAAAATAAATGCAAGGCGTATCATTGATGCGCCTTGCATTTTGTATTGGTGCTAGTGAGCTATTTCTTTTCTATAGAGAATCCCAGTTTTTTTACCAGATTAAAAAGTGTTCCACGCCATTTGTCGGTCATATTCCTTTTCGCTGTCGGAGAGTGCATAATTTTAGGTTTCACAAAATGTGTAATGAGAGTACAAAAAAAGTTGCAGCCCGAAGACTGCAACTTGTAAAATAATGCTGTATTTTACTTTTGTGGTGCTTTGAAGACGAAAGGCATTGTAAAGTTTACTCGAACAGGTTGTCCTTTTACCTTGCCCGGATTCCATTTCGGCATTGACTTCACAACGCGAACTGCCTCTGCGTCGCATTCCTTGTCGCAACCCCTCAACACTTTTACATCAGATATACTACCGTCCTTCTCGATAGTGAACGAGACAAATGTCTTTCCGCTGATGCCTTTTTTCTTGGCTTTTTCGGGATACACGACATTCTCTTGGATAAACTTAACCATTGCTTCGTTGCCACCAGGGAATTCGGGCATCACTTCGAGTGCATCGGTATTGTAGATACTGTCTTTGCTTTGTGAAATCTTAATCCTGATGTCCTCCAAATTCTTTACTTCAGCCTTTGGCTGTTCTTCATTTTGTTCCTTAGCTGTCGCATTTGTATTGGCTACCAACATTACTGCCAACACAGGTAGCGTGACCAAAAGTCTCCACCAGAGACCTTTTGTCTTTTCATTCTTTGTAATCATCTTAATACGTTTTTTAGTTAATATTAAACTGAAATTATTACTCATTCTGCTAAAATCGACAGCCGTGCACTGCTGCAAAATCAGCATCATGTAGTCCCTTTTGTCGGCACCAGAATCCACCACGTCGCGGTCGGCCTGATACTCGTGTATGCATTGTAAATCTCTCTTGAACAGATATATAAACGGATTGAACCATTGCACAACCATCATTATCTCCATAAAGAGTATATCCCATGAATGGCAGTGGCTGATATGGCTAATTTCGTGCGAAACTATTTCATGCGAAACAGACTTGTCGGGGAAAAATGCATAATTCAGGAAAGAGAACGAACCATGGTCTTTGCCTGTATATACGGCAGTGTAGCCATTGCACTTTTCCTTTGGCGACCTGATAATCATGAAAAATATTTTCCCCAACTTGAAAATCAACAGTATCAAGGATATGCCAACGCCAATTAAATATATTATCAGACCAATCTCCCATGGAGTGAAAGCCGGCTCTACTGGGGGCAAAGCATTTTCGTCAACTGGCGCCTCGGCGACTTCGTTTGCAGTTACAACAACATCATTAAGAAATATTCCGCCAAACAAATCGTGCTTAAGGTTTGAAATCTGCGGCGAGCCATAACCTATAAGCACTCCAAGTAATGGCAATGACAATGCAAAAATTATTGATATTAGAATATACGACCTGTTGAATTTTAGTCTGTTGCTATTGGTGAACAACAAACGGTAAACTATCCAGAGCAACATAATTGCAACAGCAATCGGTAATATTCGGCTTAATATGAGTTCTTGTGCATTCATAGCTTAATGTTTTTCGTTTTCAATAGCTTCATCTATCATTTTTTTGAGCGACTCCAACTCCTCGATGCTGAAATTCTCCTTTTTTGCAAAGGACGATACCAAATCAAGATACGAGTTGTTGAAATAGCGTTCTACAATACTTCCAAGATAACGCTTGGAATATTCGTCCTTGCTTATTAATGCGCGGTAGCGGTTGGCACGACAGAAGGTTTCGTGAGTTACAAAACCTTTGTTCTCCAATATCTTTATTACTGTAAGCACTGTATTGTAGGCTGGTTTTGGTTCGGGGAACGCTGCAATTATCTCGTTGGCGAATCCCTGCCCGATGCTCCAGATTACCTGCATCACCTGCTCTTCTCCTTTGGTCAACTCTTTCATCGCAATAGAATTTTATTCGTTACTATTTTGTGTCTTCTTTTTATGTCTTTCGACACTGCAAATATAAATAAAAATTTAAACATACAACTATTTTTTTAGTTATATTGTTAAAAAAATAACTATTGGATGGATATTGTGTTGATTTACAATAATTTAATAACTAAAAAATTTTTTAGTTATTCTTTTATCCATCCCTCTATTTCTGCAATCTGTCTTTTTAGTTCCTCAATCTTGTCGTCGATGACATCGGGAGCCCACTTGGTAGTGCAGAAACCGTTGCCACGCGAAATGTACATTTCGTTGTCGAGGTCGCAACTGATTTCCTCGTAGTTCTCAAGCAGTTGCTTCTTTTGCGACAGCAGTTCCTTTAGGTCATCGAGGTCGGCTTCGATGGGAAGGGTTTCATTATATAGGTGGTAATGCTTTTTCATTGCGAATATTGTTTTTCCTCTGTCATCCGTAAAGTAGAACGAACAGCATAAAGAACGTTGCTTGTGAGTTCACTTATACGGTACCTTTAGCTCGGCGTAGCCAATCTCTCCATAGTACACAAGGGAGATTACTCACTTCGTTTCGTGAAGGAGTTCCGCATAGTCGAACATTACAACGCTCCCCGTTCCGTGTCGTGTGTATGTTCTGACTTGCGGAATGACCGTTTAGTAAATTATTTTCTTAGAAATACTTTATCTCTTTCTTTTTGCCATCGAACTTGCTGATGTCGGTAAGCAGTGCGTTTGCAAGGCGCGATGCACCGAGGCGGAAGAAGTCGTTGTTGAGCCATTCCTCGCCGAGCACATCCTTTACGATTGTGTAGTATAACAAAGCGTCTTCGGTTGTTGAGATTCCGCCAGCAGGCTTCAGTCCTACCATTTCGCCAGTTTCCTTGTAGTAGTCGCGTATTGCACAGCACATTACATATACTGCTTCGGGAGTTGCCGAAACTGCGGTCTTTCCTGTCGAGGTCTTGATGAAGTCGGCACCCGATTCCATTGCCAATATGCTGGCGATGTAGATGTTGTCGGGAGTCTTGAGTTCTCCGGTTTCGAGGATGACCTTCAGCAAAGCATCGCCGATTGCGTGGCGGATGGTGAGGATTTCGTCCGAAACTGTCTGGTAGTCCTCTTCGAGGAACTTGCCAACCGAAATTACGATGTCGATTTCGTCGGCACCTTTTTCTACAGCCATCTCACATTCTACGGTTTTTACAGAAAGGAAGGTCTGTGAGGCTGGGAAGCATGCGCCAACTGCGGCAATGTCAACATCTTCGAGTTCGAGGCAATCGAGGACTGTCGGAACCAAAGCAGGGTAAACGCAGATTGCAGCCACATTCTTGTATTTTGGGAAGTGCTTGCCGAAGTCGTTTACCTTTTCGGTCATTTCGGCAATCTTGCTTTCGGTATCGCTACCGTTGAGGCTTGTAAGGTCAACGCAGTTAAGGAGTTGCATCAAAACTTCCTTGTTGTTGTTTTCCTGCATCTGCTTTTTGTACAGTTTTACCTGCTTTTCAATTTCCTTTTCGCTCGGTGCGCCAGGATAATTTCTATCTTTCTTCATATTATTTAAGTTTTTGATTATCAATATGTCTTGTTTTATCTCTGCTGGTTTTCTTCTCAAAATTTGCCTTCATTGCCGCCTCGAGGTCAATTCCCGTCTGGTTGGCTATGCATGTAAGCACCCACAGCACATCGGCTATTTCGTCCTCAAGGTTAAGATTATCGGTAGGCTTTGCCGACTGCTCGCCGTACTTGCGTGCAATTACACGTGCCATCTCGCCGACTTCCTCGGTTAGCACAATCATATTTGTCTTAACATCGAAGTAGCGCACTCCGTAGGTGCGAATCCAGTCGTCAACAGTATGTTGGAGTTCTGTTAGAGTCATTTCTTATGCATTGTCTTATTCAACACTGCAAAATTAAGATAATTTTGGAATAGAAGTAATATTGGATTTGGTATTTCTAGATTTTCAAATTATCAAATCTTCAAATCATTGAACTTTTAAACTTTAAACCCCTTGAACCTTGAACTTTTTGCACCGACGCAAAGCATTGCGCTACAAACTTTAACCGTTGAACCTTAAACTTTAAACCTTATAACGTCCTCAACTCATCCTCCCCCTCCTAAACTCGTTGCACACTATCGCTGCCGCCATCGAGATGTTGAGCGACTCGACATGGTTGTCGTGGAATGGCGGAATGAAGAGCTTGCGAGTAATCTTGGCTTCCACATCGGGCGAAATACCTTTGCCCTCGTTACCCATCACGATAAGTCCGTTCTGCGGTAAAGTCTGTACGTAGATGTTGTCGCCTTCGAGGAAAGTGCCGAAGCAGTCCAAGCCTGTCTGCTGGCGGTAGTCGGCGATAAACTGCGGCAGGTCGGCGTAGAAGATGTTCACCCGTGTGAAGGCACCCATTGTGGACTGTACTACCTTCGGATTGTAGAGATCGGTACTGCCGTTGGAACAGACGATGTTGCGTATGCCGAACCAGTCGCAGATGCGGATTATGGTGCCGAAGTTGCCAGGATCCTGCACGGTGTCGATTGCCATAGTGAGCGAGTTGGACAAGTCGCTGATGTTTAGTTCCTTACGAGGAATAGCGACGGCTGCCATTATTGCCGATGCCGTGTTGAAGTTCGACAGTTTTTCCATTGTGCGCTGGTCGGTTTCGAACTTCAGACTGCTGTCGATGTCGATTTTTTCGAGGCTTTCGGGCAGACCGACGAGCATCTTTATTTCCATTCCGGTCTTCAACACCTCTTCTATAATCTTGAATCCCTCCACCAGAAACAATCCGTGTTCCTCGCGGTACTTCTTTATTGAAAGCGAACTTAATATGCTGGCTTTAGCCTTGGACAACTGCTGGTTCATTACCTAATATTTATATATGCACAAAAATAGATAAATTTTCTTGTTCTCTTTGCGCTGTTTGTGCAATAATTTTGTAACTTTGGGGTGTCATTTTCTCTAACTCTGTTTAATGGGACTTCGGCAGAGATGGGGAAAATGTAAAAACAAGAGAAGTCCCAATTTACAAGTATAATGACATCAACAATTCCCACAATTAGTTTGACGGCTTATCCATACACGATAGCGAAAACCGATCCAGATTTTAATAATTACATTACTAAAAGAATTGGTACATACATAAATGCGTGCGACTTTTTAAAGAATAACACGAACAAGAAACTGAAAAAGTTTTATAATGATGTCGTTTTGAAATTACAGAGAGGAATTGCTTTCTCCTCCAGCGATGAGCCAGTCCTAAAGGAATTTGCATACACTAAGGTTTTTCAGTGTGATAGCAATATTAACACAAGTTGTGTTAAAAAAATAGCAGCAAGTAGTAACCTAAATACACTCTTTAATATCATCAGAATTGCGAATAATGGCTACCATGATTTTATTACCAAACAAACATTAATACCAAGACCAGACCTCCATCTGATGAATTTGTTTTCAATTATTAAGCATTGCCAAGACCCTAATTCTTATCCTATCAGGTATCTGCAATGGGTAAACTTAAATGAGCACTGTAAATGGTCAACGGTTGGGGCAGACGATTACGAAAGATTATGCGATTTATACAGAAACATACCATCTCTCACAGATGCACCACGCCATCTCTATTTTGCCGCTTATATGGATAAATTGGCTAGAGATTTAGCAAAAACTTTAGCTCCGAATATTACCAGTTATGATCCAAAAGATCTCAAAAAAATAGTGAAAATATTCAACACTAAAGATTGCGATAATATTTTAGGAATAACACGAGACAAGGACGGCACTGTGAGGATTGCTACTTCTTCTACACATACTGGAACATCTTCTGGCGGAGCAGGAAAAGGTGATGAAATACCATCCAATCCCCTCAACCTCATCCTCTACGGCCCTCCAGGAACAGGAAAGACATATAATACATTGTTCCATGCATTGGCAATTATAAATAACAAATCTATCGACGATCTAATCGGAGAAAAAATTTCTGGGAAATCATCAAAAGATAATCTCACGAAAGAAGAGTACAAGTTGTTTAAAAAAGATTTTGATGAAAAGGTTGAAACTGGCCAAATCGTCTTCACCACCTTCCACCAGTCGATGTGCTACGAGGATTTCATTGAGGGAATAAAGCCAGAGCCTGTTAACGACAAGATTACAGCAATTCACGAAAATGATGTTAAAAGTGCTACGACAATAACTCAATTTGGAGATGGGAAAACGACCATTGAAAATCTGTCAAGAATGAAATACGATGTTAAGAATGGTGTTTTCAAAGGCTTATGTGATAAAGCATTAGCCCCCAATATTCTATTAGAGTTTGAAGTCGCGTACAAATATTTAAAAAATGATGTGTCAAGTAAAAGAAAAGTAAGTACAAAAGGTTATTCATTAAGCATTTCAGAATCTGGAAATATTTTAGTAGATAGTAAAAGTGTAAGTCAAGATAATCTAAAATTATATTATGATTATTTTCAAGAAAACGGTTGGGAAGAATGCGAAAAAAATAGAACGGACAAAAAATGGTGGGATAATAAAATAGCCGTATTGACTGAAAACAAAACAAACCATGTAGATTATACATATTATTATGCGTTGTTGTCAGAATTATCAATGTATAAGCCTCGTTTTGTCCTTATCATCGACGAAATCAACCGCGGCAATGTGGCGCAGATTTTCGGAGAACTGATTACGCTGATAGAGCCAAGCAAGCGTTTGGGTAATAGCGAGGAAATGAAAGCCATTTTGCCTTATTCTTCAGCACAAAAAGGAGAACCTGTGTATTTCGGTGTCCCCAACAACCTCTACATCATCGGAACGATGAACACCGCCGACCGCAGCGTGGAAGCCCTCGACACAGCCCTCCGCCGCCGCTTTTCTTTTGAGGAGATGATGCCGAAACCGGAACTGCTGGGAGACAAAGAACTATGTGACGTTAAACTTAGTGATTTGATGACAACCATCAATCAACGCATTGTCGCACTTAAAGACCGCGAACACCAGATAGGACATAGTTATTTTATGGGTTGTCCAGATGATGAAGCAGAAGCAAAGATTTGGCTAACAAATGTTTTCAAGGACAAAATCATTCCTTTGTTGCAAGAGTACTTCTATGGCGACTACAAGAAGATTTATTATGTGTTGGGGGAAGAGTTTGTAAGGGAAGTTGCTGAAAACAAGTCAGATATCTTTTCTGTAGAAATAGATGATGATTTAGATGAAAATATGTCAAGGTACGAAATCAAATCATTTGATGAGAAAGCAGAGATAGATAATAAGATTGACATTGTAAAAGCCGTTCAATCTCTGACAAAAAGTGTTAATGTTAAGAAAAAGGAAAAAAGGAGAGATCAACTGAAAGAAAAAGGGTATAAAGCTGAAGATATTGAAAAGATTCTTAATGGAGAATCTGAATCAAATTTCAAACCTGAATAAAAATAGACTAACCTTTTACTCGTTAGAAATGTCAAAGGAGATTTACAAATTCGAGCACGAGTTCCTCGCCGTTGGAGAAGATGGTTTTTCAGATACTCATTTCCGATTGCTGGAGAAGTATTTGGAAAAGCAGAAGAAATCGTACCTTTTTGAAACTTCCTACAGGAAAGGCAAGCAAGGCATCAAATTCTGCCAGTATGTGGGTGTCATCACCGTGAAAGACCTCACCATCTATGTATTGCCAAAAGCCGACAAGGATGCGAAAGAAGAGACGGAGAACGAAAAACTTTGGCAAGGCCGTCTCACCTTTATGCTCTTACAGGTATATAAGCTCAATGTACAGACCACTTCTCCTGCCAATCTGCAATGGCGTCCCAATGTGTTGCTCAACATCTTCCTCAAAAAGTTCCTCGACGAGGTGGCGGTGCTGCTCAACCGGGGACTCATAAAGACCTATCGTAAAACCGATGGCAACCGTACCGCCCTGAAAGGCAAGCTGTTGTTCAACAAACAGATTGCCTACAACTGCGTGCATCAGGAACGCTTCTATGTGCGCTACACCACCTACGACTACAACCACATTCTCAACCGCATCATTCGGCAGGCACTGCTGGCTATTTGCGACATCACCAACAGTTCCGACATCAAAGGACGAGCGACATCCACCCTGTTTAACTTCCCCGAACTGGACGAGATAGCCGTAACGCCCGAACTCTTCTCCCGTCTCATCTTCGACCGCAAAAGCGAGGACTACCGCAATGTCATCAAGCTGGCGGAGATGATTCTGCTCAACTACTCGCCAGACCTGCACCACGGCAGCAATCATGTGTGGACCCTGATGTTCGATATGAACAAGCTGTGGGAGGAGTTTGTTTTCGTTACGCTTCGACGGAAATTGACGAGTTATAATGTCAGTGAGCAAGATTCGAGACTTTTCTGGAAACGAACAGACCCCAACAGGTCCAAGACAAAAACAGTTAGAGCCGATATTGTAATTTCTAACGAAGAAGGATGCTTTGTGCTAGATACAAAATGGAAAACTCCATACGACAAGGATTCAAACGGTAAGTTGGATATTTCGGATTCGGATTTGCACCAGATGTATGTATATAGCCACATATACAAAAAGGACAAAGGGAAAACAAGCGTAGAAAAAGAGGTGAAAAGAGTAGCATTGCTTTATCCAAGGTGTCGTGATAATGATGAAGACATAATCGGTGAGTTTGTGGACAATGGTGCTGGTTGTGCTGGTTGTGATATGATTTTCCTGCCAGGAGTATCGGAAAATCCAGAATCCGAGCAAGATGTGGTACAAAGCAATGATGATTGCCAGAAGAATTGGCAAGAACAAATATTTAACCGTGTAAAAAATTGGATAGAAGTTAACAAATAGGTTGATAATCAGTAATATATCTCAAAAAACTATTATTTTTCAAATCTATAGTATGTCCTTCGAAATTTGTACTCCCGAAGGCTGGAATATGAGGATTTACAACCTTTAGCTCACTGCCAAGGCTGTAATACTCTTGCTATCTTAAACACAAACAGAAGTCGTTGAATATCAAGATTTTCGACTTGCTAAACATTATTATTTTTTTATATTTGATGTTATACCATAAAATAATTTTATTTTTTCTGATGTTATAACATTAAAAAATAGTCATCTTTCGGATTTGCAACTTTTAGCTCATCTTGTCCTTCGGGATTTGCAACCTTTAGTTCACTGCCAAGGCTGTAATCCTCTTGCTATCTCAAGCACAAACAGAAAGTATTGAGTATCAAGATTTTCGACTTGCTAAACATTATTATTTTTTTTAATATTTGATGTTATACCATAAAATAATTTTATTTTTTCTGGTGTTATAACATAAAAAAATAGTCATCTTTCGGATTTGCAACCTTTGTCCTTCGGGATTTGTAATCCCCAAGGCTAGAATATTAGGATTTTATAATCCGCAAAATATCTTACATTTTTCTGCTACTAGCATTATCATCCACCGTATTCTTATTTTCCTTATTTTTGCACCGAATTTAAAAAACTAAACCAACTATGTATAATGATAAGTTTCAACAAAGGAAACAGTATCTGGTGTCGGTACACGACGACACGATGCGCAGAATAGACAGCGACCCCGAATTTAAGCAGGCGGTTGCAGAAGGCATTGAGAATCAGGTATTCATTCCGCACGACAAGAAGATTATCCTGCCGAAAGCCGAGGTTGGAAAGGAACTGAAATTGCGAGTAAGCGGGTTGCGTACAATGGAAGCAGCCGCACCGTATGTCCGTGATGGGAAGTGCGTGGCGGTACTGAATTTTGCTTCGGCAACAACTCCCGGCGGCGGCGTGAAAAAAGGTTCGTCGGCACAGGAGGAATGCCTTTGTAGGGTGTCCACCTTGTTGCCTTGCCTCGATTCGGAAATGCCCTATAGAATGTTCTACAATCCGCACAGGAAAACGCGCAACCCACTACACAACGACGACATCATCTACACTCGCGATGTCCTTGTCATAAAGGATGATGACTACAACCTTCTCGATGAGCCGTTCTATGTGGATGTCATCACCTGCGCTGCACCAAACCTGCGCGAGAATCCTTTCAACGGACTAAACCCAGATGAGGGCGAAGCGGTCTGTATTAGCAATGCCGAATTGCTTGAGCTTCACAAGTCACGTGCGCGTAAGATTCTTGCGTCTACCGCCTACAACGAAGCCGAAGTTGTAATACTTGGAGCATTTGGCTGTGGAGTGTTCCGCAATCCGCCTGAGGTTGTCGCTTCAGCGTACAAGACCGCTGTTGATGAGTTCCGTGGCTATTTCGATGCCATCGAGTTTGCCGTCTATTGCCGACCTGGCGACAGCAAGAATTTTGATGTGTTTAAGAGGGTATTGGGGAAGTAATATGGACGCAAAAGACGAGTCGGAGATGCTTGACATTCTTCGGAAACTAGACGACTATAGGCAGAAACTAAAACAAATGAATCCGAAGGATTTCAAGCCACCAAGCGATTATTTTCAGTTAGGAGAAACAGACTTCAAAGTGAAATTATCACCAAAGGCGAAACTTGGGGATTTGCTTTACATTCTCGATCATATTGAAGAACATGTGAAAATGCATTATAGACAATGATTGTGGAAGGACAATTTGTCCACGAAAAAATGAAAAAAAGATGAAAGAAATGAATAATGAAGTATCAAATAATAATGATGCGCTGAGGGAAGAATATCAGCAGATTATAAAAGAATCGGAAGCTGATAGGAACATTGAGGTATTCGACAGGATTTTACCGTTGGCCGAGGCTGGACTGGCGGAAGCACAATGGTACATAGGTCGTTATTATAAATACGATGAACCTCGCGAAAAAGGCTACAAGAAGCAGGTTGAGCATTGGCTAAGACTATCGGCAGAACAGCACTATCCACCAGCGGAACTAGAATTGGGCGAATGGCTCTATTATGGCCGCAACACATTTAAAACCGACACTGAGTGTGAGCAGTGGTTTCTTCTCGCAGCTGAACACGGACAGGCAGAAGCCTGCTATTTCCTTGGGAAACTGGCGAAAGACAGGGGAGATATGGCAGAAGCATGCCGTTGGTGGCTAAAGGGTGCCGAAGCGGGCGATGGCAATTCTCAAGAAGAATTGGCTTTCTGCTACGAAACCGCACAGGGCGTTCCATACGACATTGATACTGCAATTCATTGGTACAAACAAGTGGCTTCGCACGATTATTTTGGCCCTGAAGATGCTTTCTACCAAATAGCCGTTCTCAAAAAGTACGCGATGGAAAAGTTTGACAATCTTAATGACTGGGCATCGGATCGCTTTTGGGAAGGAGAAAAAGAGATGTTGCGCGGAAATCTGGCAAAAGCAGTAAGTTTATGGCGCTGGACTCCCGACCCGCGTGCGATGGTAATGGAAGCCTGGCAGATGTTGCACGTTGTGGATGGTGTTGTGGAAAAGGAAGGGGAAGAGTATTTCGATGACGATGAGATGTTTGTGGAGGAAGAGGAAGAATCAATTAAGGCGGTAGCAAAGTTATTCTCTAAACATAAGCATCCTGCCGCCTACTACCTGATGGGTTTCCTTTACGAGTACAACATCTGCTACATCAAAAAAGATATGACCCAAGCTCGTTATTGGTACGAAAAGGCAGCTGAAGCCGGTGATCCCGTGGCAGTATCGAAATTGAAAAAGTTAGAAAAAGATATGATGGACTATTCTATGGAATAATAAATACAAAAACCTATAAACCAAATAACTATGTCGGAAAAGAAATGGAAAATAGACAGCCGTGTGCCAAGCCGTTATCGCGGGTGCAGGAGGGGAAAAGGTTCGGAATTCCCACGCCACGGTATGGACGAATACGAAGGCAAAAGGCTTTCTATGAACAAGCACTGTCGGTCAAAACGCAGCATACGAACATATAGATACCACTGGGCATATTTGCCACAAAGACTTATCGACGGTCTTCTGAAAAAGAATCTTAACTGTCCTTTCAATGACTTGTTAAGTGAGTTCTATGCCAAAACGAAATCGTTGCGTCGGAGCCGAAAGCAGTGTATGTCTGCCACTCTAAGATATTTTGAAACGAAAGTTGAAGATGAGCATACACAATTTTTGTATCGGCAAGGAGGTAAAAGAGATTTTTATATTGATGATAGTGGCATTCTTCGACAGACGGAGAAAATCAATCGTATAGAGCAACAGCCCGAATAATTTTCTGCTACTAGCAGAAATCAAAAGTGAATAAAAATGAGGTGTACTTTTGTGTCGTTGAAATAACACCAAAAATATACCGAAAAAAAATGAAAAAGATGAAAATTAAGTCGTTTCCCTTTCGCTTCCGTCTAATTGGATATGGCGGAAGCGGTTTGGTATCAATGAAGAAAAATGAAAAAATTTAATAAAATTATATCTATGAATCACAACAGATTAAACTAAAAACAATTAGCTATGAACATTTTATATTTACATGGTTACGGTTCATCGGGGCAGAGCAGCACCGTAGAATTTTTGAAAAAAGCACTGCCAAGTTATTATCGCATCGAGGCACCGGATATTCCTGTTGACCCTGCTGAAGCATTGCCGTTCCTTAGGAAACTTTGCGAAGAAAAAGATTTTAGCATTATCATTGGCACAAGTATGGGTGGAATGTACGCACAGCAGTTGTCCGACAAGGTGGCTTATCGCATCTGCGTAAATCCAGCCTTCCACATTTCGGAACTGCCCGAGATAGTGAAAGTCGGTACATTCGATTTCTTCCAGCCTCGCAAGGATGGGCAAACACAATTTACCATCACCGAGGAGATTATCCAGCATTTCCGCGAAATGGAAGAACACCAGTTCGACAACTGGAGAGCCGACGACCCAGCCAATCTACGTTGCTACGGATTTTTCGGAACCAACGACACCACGGTAAATTGCCGCGACGAGTTTGCCCGCTATTATCCAAATGTGATTACCTTTGAAGGGGAACATCGTCTGAACCAAAAGGTTGTGAAGAAACAAATCTTGCCTTTGGTGAATGAACTGTATAAGCGTATGTCCGAAGCCAGCAGGCAAGGTAATATTGAAGTCTGCCGTCGCTGTCCAATTGATAGTGACTCTTGCCGTATGGCGCAATGCTATATGGACACCTCGCTTTGTGGAGATAGATTTGACAATTTTTTCTATCGTTATCTTTCCGAATATGAACGGAAAAGAAAAGTTGAGGCAGAAGAAATTTCATTCTCAAATGCCGAATCTCCCAATATCCATGTGGGTGATGCAGTGTATGGATTTAGCAAGGACATGAGAGACCTCTATGTAGGAGAAATTACGGAAGTTCTGAAATACATGGATTCGAACCATTGGACCGCTAAAATATCAATGGAAAGAATTTGCCGGTACGGAATTCCCCAATCAGCTACAGTCAAGATGGATGGATTGTTCGATTATCCACGGATTTTCGATGATGACAAAAGTAACCTATTACACTGGGAACTAAATGATTTTGTCTATCTTAGGAAGGATGATGCCGTGAAAGAAGGGGTTGAACATAACGAATACATCAAACGGCAATCAGAACGCGCTATTGATGAGATAAAAAGGACTTGGGGAGAAGAAAGTGATGACAAGTGATAGCATATTAGACATTAGTCTAATTCTAATTAGTGAGTTGGACAAGGTGTACATAGATTATGAGCCTTTATGCGATACTCCAGATCTTTTTTCTCTTGATGAAGATTACATCTACGAGGAGCAATGGCACAGTAGCGATGAGGTTCAAAGTGTGTGCGATGTTGCTGACCGATTGACTAATTTATTGAAATTGAAGGTATTCCAGTTGCGGATCAGATTACCCGAAAAAGACGAATATATTCCCGCTTGGAAATGGGCGAATAAATATCCCGATTATCTCACATCGGAAATAGCGGTGTTGGTTCCTGACATAAGTAATAATTGCCGGATAGTGACAAAATTGATGGATGAAAGCGGCTATAAATTTACGAGAAGGACAACTTGTGAGGACGAAAAGCAACGGACTTGGCTTCTGTTGTTTTTTGTGCCCAAGAAGCAGGAAAGCATCAGGGAAATGATTGTGAAATACCATAAATATGCCTACTATACAGCACCAAGTTACAACGCAGATTCGATAGAAAAGTACGGAATACTTGCAGGCAGTGCAAACGACCCATACGGTTACGATGTACAACGCATTTACTTGTATCTGGGCAATCCGTCAAATCCAGCGTATGAGAATATGATGATGTCGATGTCAAGGAAAATACAGAGGAATAATGAGCAGTTTGCTTGCAATTTTACCGAATATGAGATTCGTCTCCAGGATTTGCCCGAAAATGTGGAATTTTGTGCCGACATTCACAGATTTGGCCCCGATTTTATTTATACGGAATCGGACATACCCTTGGAGGCAATTAGGGACAAGGAAGAAAAATCTTATGTGAATAAGTACAACTCCAAGGATGATGTGTTTGATTTGGATAAAATTCCGATGTCGGTGCTTGACAAATGGTGGAAAGATTACAGACCATATACTCTTTGCATTAGCCACACCCACCCGTTATCAGCACCATATATTGTGAAGGAGACTGATTATTTGAAACAAATTGAGCGCGTCAAATCCATTATGGTATCAGCGTTTGAGCTTGATGACGAAGAGTTCGTAATCGTGGAAGGGAGCAATGGTTTATATGCTGCCATATTGATTCCTGAAAGGGATAGGAACCAAGAAATTATTGAATCGTCTATGGAACACCTGCATTTCTGTAAAATAAAATCCGCAGACGAGAATGTTATCGCTGATGACAAAAACAGGAAATGGATAAGTCTCCGTTTTGAAAATTTCTGTCCTTCGGGATTTGTACTCCCGAAGGCTAGAATATAAGGATTTGTAATCCTCTGCCCGTTAGGGCAATAATTAAGCAATGGTTTCTTCGAGGCGTGAAGGGTATCGGTAGGGCTACTCACGATAGAAGAAGCGACACCGCCCGATTGGAATTCCGAATTGGATGGCCCGATTCCAAGATGACGGCGGTTTTTTTTAGAAAATTATTCCGTTGTTTTCCAAAATTGTCATTTTTCACTGCAATCATCACATAACAATGATCCCGAAGAAGATTGCTCACTTCGTTTCGCGAGCTAAAGGTATCGGATAGTTTGATTCACACAGCTTCCCATTCCGTATTGCTGGTTTATCATAACTTCCGAAATGACGTCTTTGGAGTCATTCCACAAAGCTGAACGAACAGGCGTAGGAACGAGCCTTGTGAGTTCGCTTATGCGGAATCTCCTTTGTGTACTAATGGGAGATTACTCACTCCGTTTCGTGAAGGAGATTCCGCATAGTTGAACAATATTACGCTCCCCGTTCCGTATCGCGTTATTGTTCTAACTTGCGGAATGACAGTTTAGTCAACTTGAATATAGTTGCTTTTGTAAATGGTCTGTTGTAATCTATACACATCCAAAAATCGTCTATCTACAGAAAAGTTTTAATCAAAAATCGTCTGTGTAAAGAAAAATATTTGCAAAAATTTTTCTGTCCAGAGAAAAGTTTTTACCTTTGTGGCGATGAAATTTTGATTGAAAGGACAGCGGTATGGAAAGTGTTTACAGAATATCGGCACAGCTTGTCGAGAAGACATCGCTCGACATCATTAGGTATATCTTCAATGAGATACAATGGGAAGACAGGCTTATCGGAATTAAGGGTGCGCGGGGCGTCGGCAAGACGACCATAATGCTGCAGTACATAAAGTCGAAAGTTGCCGACAAGCGGAAAGCCTTGTATGTTTCGCTCGACAACATCTGGTTTTCGGCGCATACCTTGTTTGAACTTGCCGACTACCACGCAGCGCACGGTGGCGAGTACCTTTTCCTCGACGAGGTTCACAGGTATCCAAACTGGTCGGTGGAAATCAAGAACATCTACGATTCCTTCCCCGATATGCACATAGTGTTCACCGGCTCGTCGCTGCTCGAGATTGACAATTCCATTTCCGACTTGTCGCGGCGGTGCGTGATATACGAAATGCGGGGACTGTCGTTCAGGGAGTTCCTGAACTTCGAGGGCGATAAGTTCAGCGAGGTGTATTCGCTGCAGGACATTATGGAGTCGCACTACGACATTGCCACGCAGATTTCCGCCAGATGCAAGATTTTGCCCAAGTTCGAGAAGTACCTCAAGCGGGGCTACTATCCGTACTACAGGGGTTGCTCCGAAATCACCTATCTGACGCGGGTGCAGCAGGTTGTAAATACCATTATCGACTACGACATTCCCGCCGTCACCGAAATAGAGTACGCATCGCTGAAAAAGGCCAAGCAGTTGCTTGTGATTCTGTCGGAAACGGTTCCATATACGCTCAACATTCAGTCGCTATGCACGATGATGCAGATTGGCAGAAACCAACTTATGCGGCTTTTCGACTTGCTTGACAGGGCTGGGGTGATACGGATGCTATATGCCGAGGACAGGGGCTTGAAGCAGCTTGTGAAGCCTGAAAAGATTGTTTTTGGAAACACCAACATTATGGACGCGCTGTCAAGTAAGGCTGAGACTGGCACTATACGCGAAACCTTCTTCGCCAACCAGCTTTCGGCAGCGAACCGCATAATTATGCCCCAGAAGGGCGATTTTCTTGTCAATTCGGCATATCTTTTCGAGGTTGGCGGGCACGGCAAGGGCTATAGGCAGATAAGCGGCGTGAAGGACAGCTTTGTGGTTGCCGACGGCATAGAAATCGGCATTGACAACAAAATTCCGTTGTGGTTGTTTGGAATGATGTACTAGGGGCGAAAAGGCTAACAGAAGACCAGTCCAACAGAAGACCAGTCCATCTGTCTGCAAGGCTGTTAGACTGTTGGACTGTTAGACAGCAAGCCTTTTAGCCCTTGTTGCAAATTTTCTGCTACTAGCAGAATCTCCATCCATATTAAAAACATCCATATTTTTGTGTCGTAAAACTCAAAAATATGGAACTACGACACATAACAAAGGAAGATTTGCCGAAACTTGCTGAACTGATTTCCTGCGATGAGCTGGCAACACGCGATGACATTTCGTTTGACCACAGCGCAGTGGCTATTGACGACAACGGTGTGATTGTGGCATTTGTAATTATGCGGCAGCGTTCGTTGCAGGACTTTTTCGGAGGGCGGATTCCCATGGAAGGTGATGAATATGCTTTCCGAAATGAAGTCGAAGAGAATTTTTCAGAAGAAATACAATATGAATTAATTTATTCGTATCAATCCGAAAGCGACAAACCATTTGACCATAATATTTGTAAGTGCTATGATTTTGCATCAAAAGATGACATATTAGTATGGGATGATAATAGAAACAGATACATCGTAAAGGTTTTGATGTCAATGGGTCCAAGTAGTGACTTTAATGGTCAAGTTTCAGTCGATTTTCCGTATTACGAATAATTAAAACTCAAAAATATGGAACTACGACACATAACAAAGGAAGATTTGCCGAACCTTGCTGAACTGATTTCCTGCGATGAGCTGGCAACACGCGATGACATATCGTTCGACCACAGCGCAGTGGCTATTGACGACAACGGTGTGATTGTGGCATTTGTAATTATGCGGCAGCGTTCGTTGCAGGACTTTTTCGGAGGGCGGATTCCC
>CACWOG010000021.1 GCA_902762455.1 uncultured Bacteroidia bacterium
GCCTTCTTGAGCAATAAAAAACTCAAAGAAAATGGCATAAAAATACACTCAATAAACATCGACAAGCATAAAAACGACATTTTTAGGATATTGCCGTTATTATCACCGAACAATACAATAGACTTGCCAGAAACCATTCTTTACAATATGAAGGAGTTTGCCGAAACAATAGAAAAGGAGCTTCCTCCACAGCAAATGCTAAATGAAGTCGGCTACGAGAATCTTACGCCTGAAGACATATATCAGAACTTTCTTTCCATTTTCCAGCTAAAGCAATAACAACCTGACTTACAGCGGAGTTGGTATAAGATATTTTTTCCCTTACCATACCGCCACCTTTTCTGCTTTCTTCTCTCCTACTCGCACGATGTAAATGCCTAGTTTATTTTTCGGCTTTCATCGTTCCTGAACTTATGCATTCCTGTTTCGTATGAAATACGTCCCAAAACAATCCATTTGTTCAAATGATTATCACTTGCCCATTGACTGTATTTTGCTTGTATAATCCAAGGTTTGTTGAGTGTAACCTGCGGCAAAAGACTGGTCTTCCATAAATGGTTTGGAATTAACTGCTGAGATGCGTAATTGTTTGCTTCCTGTTCTTCTTTTGCCTCTTCCAATAGGTTGATGAATTTTTTGTCGGTTGGTGATGCGTGAAGTTTCAAATGTCCGATTTCGTGCATAATTGCAAAAGCAAAATTATCAATTCTATCGAATCGTTTTGTTACAATTATAGACGGCGTGCCATCAGCATCAATAAAAGAATATCCGTCAATACTAGCCTTGTCAAGTTTCTCGACTATGCAAAAACGTATTCCATTGTCGGACAATATCTGTTTTGTCCGCTCTACCACATTGCGATTTTCGTGGAAAACATTTGCGAGTTGCATAACATACTCATTATCATCGACATTATACTTTTTTGTAACGGTTTGTTGTCTGGCATAATATTCGGCAAGAATAGTCCAAGTTAGAATTGCACGTCTGTCTGTGCCAACGCGATTCGACTTATGAAACTTCCCATAAGCAAATTTTAATTCTGCAGGTTTGGGCAATTGCAATTCAGAAGTCAAGACATTTACTTTTTCCTCGTATGAAGAAGCATATATCCCTATTCTTTTAAACACATACTCCACATCGAAAATTTCGTTGTACTCATTAATGAACATACGAGCTTTTTCTTCCTCTATGCCACGTTTCCTTATTGTCTCACAGTCATATTCATATTCGGCTTGCAGTCTGAGCCAAAATTTAGCACTTATGCCAAGTTCACGCTCCAAAGCATCAGCCACATTTGTAGATATTGGACGCTTGCCCTTAATTAATTCACTTAAATGCGTGGCCTGCAAACCTATCTTTTTTGCGAAATCCTTTTGCTTTATGTTACGAGCCTCAAGTTCTTCCTTAATGGTGAATCCCGGGGCTACCGCCATAAAGGGGACTATCTTATTTCTTGTTTCCATAGTGCAATTCATTTAATTCCAACAAAACTATTTTTATTCCACCATCAAATTCTTTAAATATAAGCCGTTCTACTCTGCCGTTTTTAATCCTGACCGAACTTTGTCCAGAACGGTTTGCCGTTAACTTTTCGTAGTGCAAATAACTAAAATTCTTTAATTCATCTGTTTTTTCGACCGACAAAAGCACATTGTAAACTGATACTAGGGCTATAATAAAGTTTTTATCTTTCGATAGCTTCTTATACTTGCTGTTGCCACCAGTTTTTATCAGTTCTTCAAGATTTTCATCATCGAAATCTACAACCATAAAATTATTTTTTTTGATTCGGCAAAAGTAAGAAAAAGTTACCAAAAACAGGTAACTTTTTGATGAGTTTTTTCATAAATTCTTTTTTATATAGAGAGACAAAGCAATAGCCTTCTTATAACTTAGCATGCAAAAATTAAGCATAAATCATTGATTACTAATCCATAATATATGTTAAAAAATCAGTTAAATATTTTCTTTAGAAAGATTCTTCTTTAACGAAAAAATAGCACGACCTTTGTGGTGTTAAAATTTATAGAGTTATGAAAGATTTATTTATCGATACCGTTCGGCACGAAGCCAAGGAAGCAACAAAGAACTCTCCTGATATGAGGTTTGGAGTTGATATGACATCATATTTGCATAATCGAGCAGAATACTTTGAATGCTTGCAGAAAATAATAGAAGAAAACAGACATATTGACAACATTAATATGCAAGCAAAGTTGAGAGGATATTATACAGACTTTGAGCGAAGTGAACTAAATATGCATATAAAACAGAGAGACGAGAATATTGCAAAAGCACTAAAACACATAAACTCTGCTTGCGAAGATGCGAGTGGAATGTGTTGCAGAATCATGAACGAGAAGTATAGGCAACTGCAATATCAGTATGCATATTGGAATTTTATGAGGTCAATAAGTATTATTTAATACATGAACATTTAAAGTAAAGAATATGAAAACATTAAACAAAGACTTGATTATAAACATCGAAAAATACATTAATAATTATGAAAAAATAACTACTGCCAACGCGAAACAGGCGATTTCAGACTTTGACGAAAATTGGAATGCTGTTTTAAATTATTCTGCAAATGACACAGAAAAGCAACAATCAAAGTATGCAATTGCCCTTGTTTTACTTTCTAAAGCTATTTTTATAATACCAGCAAAAGAAAATGTGTTTAAATTGTCTACACTTATAAATGAATATGAAAAAAATGTCAAAGAACATTTGATAATTAAGCAAACCCTGTTTTATAACCTTGGTGGATGCTGGCATAAATTAGGGTCACCCTATAACAACAGAGTAATTGAAGCATTCAAAAAATATGTATATTACATAATTACTGCATCACCAAAAACAGATTATCTTCCAACAGCATACTCTTTTAGGAAATGCAACACACATCTATATCAATCATTGATTAACGACCAATTAAACATATCATCTCCAACTACATTTAACGACCCTTTTGATTGCCCAATATATGAATTACTAGATAACGGAGAAGAAATAGCCACATTAATGCGTCAAGCATATAAAGATTGCGTGAAAATAGCATGTTTTACAAAACCAAGCACAGAAACAATAAGCGCACCTGTTTCTAACGAGAAAAAACACGAAGAATATGATAATGGATTTTCAAATAGTTTGATGTGGGCGCACTACGCTGATAATCACAAGGGGATTTGCATCAAGTACAATTTCAAATATTCTACATCACTGATAAATCAAGGAAGAAACATAGTTTCATATTTCAAGGATGTAAGGTATTCAAATGAAGATATGAGGAAATATTCAAAACTTAACGATATTAATGACAAAGACGCTTTTTTTCTTAAAGGTAAAGAATGGGAATACGAAAAAGAATTACGATACCTTTATTTCAACACTAATGACAAAGAAGAACATAAAGCTATTGATATTCCAAATTGTATTGAAGCCATATATTTCGGATTAAGATGTTCTGAAAAAGATAAAGAAACAATTATGAATATAATGCGAAACAAAAAATTCATAACAGAAAAGAATGGAAAGAAAACAAAAAAATCTGTTCTATTTTATCAAATGAAGAACGATAAAACTCAATTTGGCAGGATAATAGCAGTTAGAATACCCAGAATTTAAAACGGCCATACAATTTCTCAAAAACATTCACCATCTTCCTTCGCTAACAATTTACTTTTATATCAAAGCATTTGTTTTAATGAGGATTACAAACAGGTCGCACGGATTCCCCATCACTGCGAGCATCTTTTCGTATACTATAACTTATTGTGTTAAATCCTAAATCCCATGCCGCAAAAGAACTATTGAAAGTGCTTGACCAATAATATCCATAAGTGTTAGCATTGCCATATCCATTATTACTATAGAAACCTGCGGCTGGCAAAAATATTGATTTCCCACTTGGCCCAACAATTTTATACCCATTTGATCCCGACATCCATTCACATTTATTTTTAAGTTCCTCCCATTGTGTTTTTGTAGGTATATGCCAGCCATCTCCCCAGTTTGCTGCAGCGGCATCTACGGATGGTGGTAAAGTTGTCGGACACCCTGAATATTTATAATTATCCTTCGTATAACTATTTTTAATTTTTGTTTCTCCCCACGCAAAATAATCACCGAATTCTTCTGGACTATTTGCCCCTACATTGCAAGTCGCCCATAATGTTCCACTCGGCAAGCCAAGGTCAACCCATTCGTGACCATTTAATTTGCCTTTCATTTCTATTTTTAAAACAGAAACCTGAAATGTTTCGCCATTGCTCGTTTCAAAAATGATACTACCAGAAAGAGTCCCTTTATAATCTGTATTTGTGGTAGTAATACTTACTGAATTTTCCGTCTTGTCTATTATAGTACACCAATCAGGTTTAGAAGATATTGTCCAAGATTCAGAATTCGTTGTGATTAATATTACTTTTTGTTCCCCATCTTCATCAAAATTTACACTCGAGGGATTTGCAGTTATATATGGTGGCCGTTTTTCTGATTGAATAATATCTATAGGAAATATTTTTCCATCGCTTGTTTCCAACACAATTGTACCTCTACGGCTTTCGTTTGAATCATTTTTGAGTGCATTTATCGTTACTGATGTAGTAGTTTTGTTTGTTGTCATACACCAATCTGGTTTGGAAGATATTTTCCACGATGGTGCATTGGTAGAAACAACCAAAGTTTTGCCTTCTTGTTTTTCTGAGAAAGACAAACTTGATGGCGAGGCTTTAATGTATGACGGGCGATTCGCAACATCATCCAAAGGCATTTTTCTGTCGTAACATTCAATATAGAACACAAAGTTCTTTACTGCCTTAAACTTATCCTGTCTTTTCGTATAATTACCCATTAACGAATTTGTTGGCAGAACATTACTAACATACATTGTTTCAACCAAATTTTTCAAATAAGCCGTCTTTATAGCATAATATACATTTTGCTGAACACTAGCGTCAAGCCCAGATGATATTATGCCAACCAAATTACCATAATCGTCAAATACGGGGCCGCCACTACTACCATGACTCACTTGAGCAGAAATCTGATAGGTTGATTTGTCTCCTCCAATACCAGATAATGAGTTTATTACACCTTCGGTATATTTCATCTCATCGCCCATTATTTTTGTCATTGGAAAACCTAAAACAAAAACATTTTCAGCAACCTCCGCTGTATTTGTCCTAACCTTATATGGAACTGTGCCGAATCCTGGGAATCCATTACCAGAAATTTTCAGTATTGCAAGGTCAATATCTTCATCTTTTGCAACCACTTCTGCAATATATTTCTTATTGATGTCTCCCCTTATTCCATAAACATGGATAGTTTGAGCATTCCTTGCAACATGCCAGTTTGTAACAAGATATCCGTTGTTCAATGCGAAACCAGTTCCCGACCATTTCTTTTGTGCACTTAATGACATAGAAACAAATAAAAGGGGAAATATGCACAATAATATGTTAATCAATAAGTTGGCTATATTTTTCATTTTGTTTGCAATATTACAGTTTTTATACGGCAAAGTTAGTAATTTTTGTACAGCATCTTCATTTTCAGCACCGCAAAAGCTACATGTCTTCATATCTACTTGTTTTTTCCGAAGCACAAAGTTAAGGGATTTTTGCAATGCGGAAAGGCGGTCTAAACCGTTTTTTGGAACAATTGAAAAAATTGAAAACTTCCCTTCGACATGTCCAGGGAGCGACAAGCGATAAATAAGCCGTAGGCGGTCGCCAATTTCTACACAACAAAACGATTCCTTCAGCATCACAATATACAATGTGTTTATAGACTAGGGAAATGATATTTGACAAAGAAACTCATTCTATATTTTTTGTCAATACAAACCAAAACTATATTTTTGTGGCAAAATAACTATCTAATGAATAACGAATCACAAAATATTGAATACAAGTTGATAAAGCAAAACGAATTCCATAAAATGGTATATGGATTCGCCAATGCTCAAGGTGGTACGATATACATTGATACTGACGACGAAAGCTATATCAAAAGAATAAGCAATATTCACAAGCTTTCGGAGGAAACATTATACCAAAAGTTTAATAGAAAAATATTCAAATTATATTATTATGATAATCAACTATAAATCTTTTATTATGGACTATTGGGATTCAATAATAATCATTCTGTTACTTGTGGCTCAAATAATAATTATGTGCTTAAAGTTGTTTGGAAAATCATTTGTCAAAACGCTTGGTACTAATATAGCAGATTTAGTAACAACTCGTACTAAAACAAAAATCGAAGAAAATGTAAAACAAGGGTTTCGTTCTGCTTTAGAGGAACATAAAGCCTTATTGAACAAAAAAAATAAAGTTTATGAAATTGATTATTCGCTATTTAAACAAAAAAGTTTTGATACTATGATAGAATTGTATAGTAAACTTGCTATTTTTCAAGGATGTGCATATCAATATACAAATCTATTTATTTCTGCTGGGCAGGATGTAGAAAAAACGATGAAACAAAGAAAGGACAATTACCAAGAATCGTATCATAATTTGCGTAACTACATAATACATAATAAATTATTAATAGAAGAAGAATTATTTGAAAAAATATCTAAAGCAATTGAAAAAATTAATAGCCAATGTATTGAATTTGAGTTTCAAAATCAAATAATTTGTTCCTCAAATTTTAGTGATGATCAAAAAAGTAAAGCATACTCTAGATTGGCTGAAATATCAGAAAGCATTCCCATTGAACAAAAGGAGATAGAAACAGATATAAGAATTACCTTATTTCCTGATGCATATATGTAATAATAGCAAAATTACTATGTAAAAACAAAGCAATAGTGAATTTCTTTCTATATGTCGTCCCCGCCCTCCCGTCGCAAGCGACTTACCGGCGAAGGACAGGACAAAAATACAAAAAATATGTATTGGTGAAATAAATCTTGGGATTTTTTTGAAAACAAAGGATATTATTGCAGGATGGCGCATCGAAGTTTTTGTTAAATGAGAATTATCCTTTAGCTCAATGAAGTTAACCTTTAGCTCAACGAAGCTAAAAAATCGTAAAAATCAAGTATCCGGCAACCGTACTTTGGATTTTTTTCGTATTTTCGCAACAGATTTACTAAAACAAAATGAAGAAAATTATCATCATCGACGGAGGCCCGCGCAAAACATTCAACACAGCCTCCATGCTCAGCAAGTTTGCCGAAGGAGCGACTTCCGCAAGCGCAGAAATAGAAGTAAAAACAATACGCCTCTACGCACTCGACTACAAAGGTTGTATGTCGTGCATGGCCTGCAAGATAAAGGGCAAGGTATCAAATGTGTGCAAGTTCAAGGACGCGCTCACGCCAATTCTGGACGAAATTGCCAATGCCGACGGTCTGGTACTTGGCTCGCCCAACTATTTCGGCGAAGTTACTGGTCAGATGCGTGCCTTTTTGGAAAGGCTGGCTTTCCCTTGGCTGTCGTACAACGACTACAGCATCACAGCTCCGAAGCGTATGCCTGTACTGCTGGTCGAAACCCAGAACGACACCAAGGAACGCAACAACTACAATGGCTACGGAACAATGGAGCACTGCATAACACAAGCCCTCGGACAGCCAGAAAAACTGACCGCCTACAACACATATCAGGTCAAGGACTATGCCAAATTCGAGCTGGCAGGATTCTCGGAACCCGCCAAACGCCAGTACCGCGACGAGCATTGGGAGAATGACCTGCAGATGGCTTACGATGCAGGAAAACGGATGGCTGAGAAGATTATCGCGCTGAAATAAATAATTACTACACAAATTCCTATGATACAAACAGACAAAACTACTAAGACGATTTTTCCGATACAAGTTTTGCTTGGCTTGCTGGTAGTATGTTGCCTTTGTCTTTTTACATCGTGCAAAAAGGACAAGCCTGACGAAAATACATCGGCAGTGCCTTCAATCATATACGATACCGACATCGGGTCCTCAACCGATGACCTTTTTGGACTCGAAATGCTAAACCGCTATCACGATCAAGGGCGCTGTCGCCTGCTGGGCGTGGTGGTTGACCGCGAGGGAGAAAATTGTGCCGCTTGCGCAGATGTGATGAATACTTATTTCGGTCACGGTGACATTCCAATTGCATTGGTGCGCAACGGCATCAAGAATCCAATGGTGTGGATTGACTATCAAGGACTGGCAGACCATACGCTTGAGGATGGCAGTAAAATGTTCCAGCGGACAGTGAACGATTATTCGGCGTTGCCCGACGGATGGCAGCTTTACCGTCGGTTGCTGGCTTCGCAGCCCGACAAGTCGGTAAGCATAGTGTCGGTGGGATTTGTCACTTGCCTGTCACAGTTGCTGGAGTCGGAACCGGATGCATATTCGCCGCTCAATGGTGTCGATTTGGTACGGCAAAAGGTAAAATGCCTATACATACAGGGCGGAAGGTTTGGCGAAGCCGAAGAGGGCGATTTCAATTTTGCACAGGGCATAGGATTTGCACAGACATTCTTCCGTCTGTGGCCCAATGAGGTGGATATAGTCTTCAACCCAATGGAAACAGGGCAATCGGTAGAATACGCTCCCGAACAAGTTATTGCCGACATCGACTGGACCAATACGCATCCAATCAAACAGGTATATCTTAAATACAACTGCGATACTGGGCAAAAAATGTGGGACGCAATGTCTGTAATCAATGCTGTCGAAGGTGATGACCTGTTCTACATTTTGGAGCGAGGCACCGTAGGTATCACCCCCGAAGCAGAAACTCCATTCACGCCATCACCCAACGGCAACTGCCGCTACCTGAAACCCGGCGACGCCATTTGGTCATCGGAAATGCTGGAACGCATCAGGACATTAAACAAAATACACTAATCATATCGGCAAACTAATCTGAACATACCTAATGAAAACTAACACAAAGCAAAAGGTCATTCTCCTGACTGGCGCTAGCAGCGGCATAGGATACGACACTGCCGAAGCACTTGCAAAACAGGGACACAAGGTGTATGCCGCCGCACGACGCGTGGAGCGGATGGAGCCGCTTCGCCAATATGGCATCGAACCGCTGAGCATGGATGTCACCGACGAACAGTCGATGGTGCAGGGCGTACAAGCTATCCTCGACCGCGAAGGGCGCATCGACATTCTCATCAACAACGCAGGTTACGGCTACTTTGGTGCCGTGGAGAATGTCCCCATCGACGATGCACGCAACCAGTTAGAAGTCAACATTTTCGGATTGGCACGACTTTGCCAGCTTGTCTTGCCGACTATGCGCAAACAGCATAGCGGACGCATTATAAACATTTCGTCGGTGGCAGGCAAGACGGTTTTCTACTATGGAGGCTGGTACCATGTGTCGAAATACGCTGTCGAGGCTTTGAGCGACGCGCTACGCATGGAAGTCAAGCCGTTTGGCATCGATGTGGTCATTATCGAACCTGGCGCAATCAAGACAAACTGGGGCATAATAGCCGCCGACCACCTAAAAGAGACATCGGAAGGCACAGCATACGCCGACACTGGCACGATGATGGCGCAGAACTTGCGAAATATGTACGAATCTACAAGTCTGTCGGAACCTTCGGTTGTTCGGAAAGCCATTTGCCGTGCCGTCAATGCCCGCCGCCCCCGTGTGCGCTACCGCATAGGACGCCTAGCGACAAGCATAGTGTTTTTCCACTGGTTGCTCCCCTCCCGCTGGTGGGACGGATTTTTGCGGATAATGGGAAAAAGGAAGTTGATGTGAAAGCCAAAGCACAATTAATAATCTTATTACAAACAACTTATAAAAATATTTCCAAAATTATTCTCTGTATTTTAGTACTTTTGCATTCGTGAAAAGAATAAAAGAGAATAAAGAGAATAAAAGAGAGTAAAAGAAAGTAAAGGAGAATAAAAGTGGGCGTTGAATCAAAACTCTCCGAAAATTTACAATCGTAATTCTAAATTTCACTACCTTTACCGCGAAAAAAGAAAAGCAGATACGCAATGAGTGCTTTTACAGAATATTTCGTAAACAATAGGGAAAACAGCGAGGAACGGGCGGCAATGATTATTCACTCCTGCCCCGAACTGCAGGAACGCATACAGCAGGTCGGATTTCTGCCTTTGCTGGAAAGTGGCGTGCGCGGATACTGTGCCGAAAGCCTAATGGACGAGGACTGCCGTTTTACACAATTCGACGACGGCAGCTGGGAATGGTCGCTCTGGCAATGGAAAGGCGATGCCGTAAGGGAAGGCGACTGCGTGTATGGCAAGTTCTTCGCTGGCAAGGCAGGTTTTGTCAGTCGCGAGTGGTGGCCCGACCTGTACAACTGGCGCCGAAGCCAAAGCACAAAATTCGACGAATGCAGCGTTGAGGGAATCATCCTCGCGACCTTGCAGGAGAACGGTAGCATGATAACACGCGACCTGCGCGCTGCCTGTGGTTTTGTTGGACCTAATATGCGCAGTAAGTTCGACGGCTACATCACCCGACTTGAGATGTCGTGCCACATCGTTACCGAGGATTTTGTATATCCTACCGACAAGCACGGTCGCGAATATGGTTTCGGCTGGTCGCTGCTTACCACCCCCGAACGCCTGCTCGGACTGGAGGCTTGCAGGTGCAAACGCACTCCCGAAGAATCGTACAAGCGCATGTACGACCATCTCTGCGCATTGCTGCCCGAGGCTACCGAAAAGCAAATCAAGAAAACACTAAAATAATGATATTCAAAGTCTTGCAATCAAGACTACCATATCAATGTATTTCAGTAGCAATTACTTATGGTTAAACACTTTGCCTCCTTGTCTGCAATCCCATATTGCTGCAATATATATTGTTTGTCCCTCTGTGAAATAATATATTCGATAGTCCATCACCACTAGATAACGATAACTTGGAATATGTTGAAAATCATCGTCAATTGGACCTATATTTGGCAAATACTTCAGATTGCTGGTTGCCTGTAATATTTTAGACATCCGCCTTTGGGCAACAGAATCGCCTGCCACTTGCTTGTAGTACAAGTATATGTCGTCAAAATCCTTTGCCGCTCTCTGTAACCAATGGATTTTATAAGTCATATTTTGCTCGAAGTTCATCCTGTGTAACGAATCGCCCAGCCTTGAAGTCTTCGTCAGCTTCGCTTAGCACATTAGCGAACTCTTCTTTGGTATAGGTACAAGGCAACTTCTTGCCGCTAAGCATTGCGACTATATCAGCCAAGAGAAACTCATCCTCCGATTGCGACGCAAGCTCAGAAGCTCTCTGTCTCAGAGAAATCAATGTCTCGTGCATTTTTGTACCTGTTCCTACTATTGTTTCCATTGTGAATGTGATATTTTTTACAAAAGTACAATATTTTTTTTATCTACAAAAAAGCAAATCAAGAAAATGCTAAAACAATGATATTCAGAGTTTTGAATACCTAATTTCAAGGCTAGTGTAATTTTTTTTGAAAAAAAATGAATTATATGGCATACGAACAGCTAAAATTGGACAATCAGATTTGCTTCCGTCTGTACACGGCAGCACGACTGACGATGGGCGCCTACCACCCCTATCTCGACCCGCTGGGAATCACCTATCCGCAGTACCTGGTGATGTTGGTGCTCTGGGAACACGAAAAACAGACCGTAATGGACATTTCGCATCGTCTGCAGCTCGACACCAACACGGTTACACCGCTTTTGCAGCGTATGGAGAAGGCGGGACTGATAAAACGCACCAAAGGCAAGGAAGATGCTCGCCAGCGCATTGTCACGCTTACCGATAAAGGTCTTGCTATGCAGGAACAGGCAAAGCATATCCCCGAATGCCTGAGCGCCGAAATTCTAAACCATATAGGTTCGATTGAGGAACTGACTAAAATTGTTCCAACTCTCGACAAACTCATCGAAGGACTAAAACAAACTAATAACGAACATTGAATTTATTGACAAGTACAATACGATATTAAAAACAAATTTATAATGACAAAAAGTATAATTAGCATAGCTGTCGGACTGTTTTTCATTCTGTCGGCGAATGCACAAAACAACAAGACTATGGCAACGATTTATGATTTTAAGGCCTTGAACAACAAAGGCGCAGAGGTTGAAATGTCGCAGTACCGCGGTAAAGTTCTAATGATTGTAAACACCGCTTCGAAGTGCGGTTTCACACCTCAGTACGATGGTTTGGAAGCACTTTACCAGAAGTACAAGGACCAGGGATTCGTCATTCTCGGCTTCCCTTGCGACCAGTTCAAGCATCAGGAACCGGGCAGCGACGAGGAAATTGCTGAATTCTGCCGCATAAACCACGGCGTTACCTTCCCTTTGATGAAGAAAATTGATGTCTTTGGAGAAAACGCACACCCTATTTTCACCTACCTTACCAAGCAGGTTCCAACCGAGGAAGTGAAAGGTTTGAAGAACAAGGCCACAATGGCGTTGGTTGACAGTCTGAGCAAGTCGGAAGGTCGTGGCGAAGGCGATGTCCGCTGGAATTTTACCAAGTTCTTGATTTCGAAGGACGGTACGCTTATCAAGCGTTTCCCGCCAGTAGCCGAGCCAAAGGACATGGAAGCCGAGATTGAATCGATGTTGAAATAATGCGGATGGGTTATGGCACAAGCATGTGAAAACTGCAAGTTTCGCGCCCATTACGACGCAAAACCGAATTCGGTATTAGGCCGCATCTGGCGCTGGCACATTAATTTCTGCCCGGGCTGGAAGTCATATTTCACCTCCCAGTCGCCAGAGCGTCAGGCAGAACTGAGAAAGCAGTACAACTTTGAAAAATATCAATGAAATGATTGGCAAATAAAAGGTGTGCTGCCGATAGGAAATGTAAAGCACCGCAAAGAAAACTAATGACTTTGCGGTGTTTTTTTGAGCATAGTCAATTCTCACACATAACGATACCTTTCCCTGTATTTCCGCAACATCAGCAACGACAAGACCAAAGCCATTATTTCCGCCAAAATAACCGCGAACCAGATGCCGTCCAGACCGAAAACCAAAGGCAGAACAAGCACGGCAATAGTTTCGAACACAAGCGTACGGGCAGTTGCCAGCACAGCCGAGACAACTCCATTGTTGAGTGCTGTGAAAAACGACGAGACATAACCGTTGAACCCCGCCAACAGGAACGAAATGCTGTAAATGCGAAAAGCCTTGTCGGTAAGTTCCAGCAAATCAGAATCATAACCTGCGAAAAGCAAAGCCAATGGTCTCGCTAGAAATTGCGTGACAATGACAAGCCCAGCACTTATCAATGCAATGATATGCACACTTTTAAGAAACACATTCTTCATTTCCTCATCGTTACGCGCACCATAGTTGTAGCTGACAATCGGAGCAGAACCCATGCTGAAACCAATAAACAGAGTGAAGAATATAAAAGTGATGTACATTATAACTCCGTAAGCCGCCACGCCATCCTCGCCTATATACTTCATAAGCTGATAGTTGTAAAGTGCAGAAACTACCGTCATCGACACGGTTGAGAAAAATTCGCTCATCCCGTTGAGTGTTGTCTGCCACAATGCCTTAAAGTCGAAAAGCGGCTTAACAATACGAAGCAGAGATGTATTGGGAAACGCAAAATAAAACAGGGGAATCACGCCGCCGACCACCTGCGACAATACCGTAGCAAAGGCCGCCCCCATCAGTCCCCAGTCGAACAACAAGATGAAAACTATGTCGAGAATAATGTTCAGCACACCCGAGATTACTGTAACCAGCAAGCCCATCTTTGGTCGTTCGGCAGTTACAAAAAGCGACTGGAACATATTCTGAAGCGTGAAGAACGGCAGTGCAACCAGAACAATCTGTCCATAAACAACGCTATCATTCAGCAACTTGCCAGTTGCACCAAGCATAATTGCGACAGGTTTTACCAATAAGTACCCCAATACGCCAAGCACAATGCCCGACAATATCCCCACGACAACCAGCATTGAGAAAATTCTATTCGCCCTCTCGTTGTTTCCTTCGCCGATAGTCTTAGCAATCAAAGCACTTCCGCCAGAACCAAACATAAAACCGACAATTCCAAGAAACATCAACAAGGGCATTATAAGGTTGATTGCGGCAAAAGGAGTCTTGCCGACGAAATTCGACACAAAAATTCCGTCCACCACGCCATAAATAGATGTAAACACCATCATTACCATCGACGGCAAGGTAAACCTCAGCAACTTGCTATAGCTGAAATGGTCGGACAGTTGAATCGTTTGTGCCATAGTCTCTAATTTTCAGGGTGCAAAACTACTATTTTCATTATTCGGGACAAACCGCCTTGTACAGATTAATATAACTCTGCTGCATTTCGAGCCAGTCAGCAGTCTGCTGAAGCTGTGCATCGAGCCAAGCGCTCTGAGCGACAAGCACTTCAAGATATGTCGTATTGGCATAACGGTTATGTTCAATGCTGTTTTCGTAGGCTTTTTGCGCGGCTTCTACCTGCAGAGTACGAGCCTCCTCGCGCGCACGGCAAGCCAGACAATCGGCCAAAGCATTGCGGACTTCGCCCCCCGCAGTAAGCAAAGCCTTCTCGAAAGCAATCTGCGCCTGCTCGCGCTGCAATTTTGCCACTTTCAAATTAGCTTTCAGACGCCCCATAGCAAACAGGGGCTGCACAAGCGTACCGATGGCATTGAGCAGAAGCTGGGCTGGGTTTACGATTTCGCCTATGTTGTTTGTCCAGCCCGCGCTTCCGCTAATTGAAAATGTTGGATAAAACTCCGACCTCGCAACTTTCACATTGCAGAACATCGACCGAAGTTCGTATTCCGCCGCCAGTACATCGGGTCGCGACGACAAGGTTTCGAGCGGAACAGGTCTATCCACATTCATTACAACGCCTTTCGCTTCTTCCAATGATGTCCGCCTTATATGTTCAGGATGACGATTAAGCATTAGACAAATGGCTGTTTCGGTTTTTAAAATTTGTGCTTCAAGCATCGAAAGCGAAGCCATTACTCCTTGATAGCTTGCTTCGGCTTGATTTACAGCCGCTTCGCTTTGTTGCCCGACTTCTTGAAAAGCACGGAGAGCACGCAGATTTTCCTGCTGTATATTTATGGCTTCGTGTGTAATAGCGTATTGCTTGTCGAGCATAATAAGAGTGTAATAAGCATTTGCCAGTTCGACAACTATCTGGATTCGAGCATATTTCAACTGGGCGGTATCCTTCTGCAACTGCAATTTTGCCATTTCCTTCTGATGGTGCTGCTTGCCACCGAAATTAAGTTCCCAGTTCATCGTAACAGGCAACTCGTATGTAAATGCCGATGGCGTGCTTTGCGCTTTCGACACCGAAGCCGACGGTGCAAACGAAAAACTTGGCAGATAGCTCAACTTTGC
This sequence comes from uncultured Bacteroidia bacterium, assembly GCA_902762455.1. Lineage (GTDB taxonomy): Bacteria > Bacteroidota > Bacteroidia > Bacteroidales > ML635J-15 > Bact-19. Next base: position 15,326 of record CACWOG010000021.1, read on the forward strand.
AGATTTAAGCATTGCCTCCGACTGTTCCAGAGCAAGTTGTGCAATCCGCAGGTCGCTATTCGAGTCCAATGCCTCGGCAATGTAGTTTTGCAACAGAGGGTCTGGAAAGATTTGTTGCCACGACTGAGTTTGCTGTTGTGGTTGTAAATCGACAGCAGTCTTGTCCTTTCGTGAGTTTTGGGCAAAACAATCTGCAAACATTAGCACTACACTTACTATAAGCAAGATATGTTTCATTGAAAAGCATTATTTCTGTTTGCAAAAATCATCAAAAAACATATTCCTCAGATGAATAAATCAGGTACAGAGTTGTATATTTTAGGAACACAAAGGAATGGTTTTGGATGACTAGAAATTTAAAATACAAAAATTGCATACCTAATATTGTTAATAAGTTTATGCGGAAGAATAGATGGTTTTGTGTAAATTTGCGAAATAAATATATGTTTCATGAATGAGATTGCATAATTGATATGAACAATACGCTAATAGACAACTCCACAGAACAACTTTCGATGCTGAAAGTGCTGAACGATTGCCTTTCACAGGATTGCTTTCAAACTATTAGTATTGCAACTGGATACTGGGACATACAAGGTCTTTCATTGATAGTTGATGGATTAGAAACATTTTTGAAAAAGGACGGAACAAAACTGCGCTTGCTAATTGGCAAGGATCCCTACATTTATGCTTCACAACAGAAAAATCCAAAGGTTAAGAGCCGACAATATCCCGACGATTACATAAAAACCGACATTAGTAAACTTGAATTAAAGGACGAATATAAGCAATCTGTAAAATTCCTGCTTGACAATTGCACAGATGAAAATCCTAAGGTTGAAATCCGTATATACAGAACCGATGCAGATGGAGATGCTCAGTTCCTTCATTCAAAATGCTACATATTTATAGGCAATAACGATGCAGTAGGAATTGTTGGCAGTTCAAACTTTACTGAAAAGGGATTGCAAGGTAATGCGGAACTGAATTATTTGGAAACAAATTGGCATCAGGTTACATCCTTTGACACTAAAAATCCAAATCAAAAAAGCCATATCGTGTGGTTTGAAGAGAAATGGAATAATGCTCAGCCGTGGAACAAAATATTTCTGGAACAGATTCTACAGCCGTCTCCTATTGCCAAGCAGGTCAAGAAGGAGTCCGAAACCTTGTCTCCATACGAAATCTACATCAAGTATTTGCAAATGCAGTTTGGCGACATTACCGATGAAAGTGTAAATACGCAATTGAAATCATATCTTCCCAAGGACTTCATTCCATACGGCTATCAGCTTGATGCCGTGAAGCAATGCTTCTATATAATGAAAAATCACGGCGGATTTTTCCTGTCCGATGTTGTGGGGTTAGGGAAAACTGTAGTTGGCGTGCTGATTATCAAGAAATTCATTGCAGAAGCCGATTTATGGAACCGTCGTCCGAAAGTGCTTATAGTTTCACCGCCAGCCATAAAAAAATCATGGGAGAATACGATTGAAACATTTGACAAGGATTCAGATTTCAAGATTGCTGACAATATAGAATTCATTACGACGGGAAGCATTGGCAAACTTATTGGCGACAGCGATTCCTACGATGATGATAACTTCGACGGAAAGGCAAAAAGTAGTGATTACGGACTTATAATTATTGATGAGAGCCATAATTTCAGGAATAGCTATACACAGAAATATGCGGCACTTAATGACTTGATAGACAGAATACAATTGCAAACTGGCAGTCAGCCGTTTGTCGGATTGCTGTCGGCTACACCACAAAACAACTCGCCGCAGGACTTGAAAAACCAGATATTCCTTTTCCAGCGTTCGCACAACTCTACAACTCTTCCCGATATTCCGGGAGGAAAACTGGATACTTATTTCAACGACAGGCAGAAACTTTTCAATGAGTACAAGAATGCCGATACTGAGGAGGCTCGCAACGGAATAAAGAAAATTGCCGCTGACATTCATGATGCCGTCCTGCAATACCTAATGGTGCGTCGAACAAGAAACGACATAAAAACAATATATGCCGACGACAGCAAAATGCTGAAATTCCCGACAATAAAAGGTCCGAAGGCCGAACGCTATACGATGAACATGAAGCTTTCCAGACTATTCTACGATACAGTGTCGGCAATAGTTGGTGATGTTGACGATGGTGAACAGGCTTTGGGCTACTACAGGTATGCTGCGCTTAACTATTTGAGGCGCAAGGAAGACCGCCTGATGTACGAGAAAAACAATCTCAAGGTAGAGGACATTACCAGACACCTGGCACACATAATGCAGCTTACTCTGGTAAAACGCCTGGAGAGCAGTTTTACCGCTTTTTGCAAGTCGTTGGAAAACCTGCGGCAGAACACCAAGAATATGATTGACATGCTGGAAGCCGATACAGTTTTCATCTGTCCGGACATTGATGTGAATGAAACGATACACAAGGAAGGCGGAATCGTTCAGGCAATTCCCGTAATCCGCAGGAAAATTGCACAGAAAGGCGGAAACAACAGGGAATTCAGTGCCAGCGATATGAAAAAGGACGAATACTTGGATTTGCTCAAGCAGGATTTGGAACTCATTGACAACCTTTGCAGACGATGGGAAAAGAATACCGATGATCCAAAGTTCGATAAGTTTAAGGAAATTCTTGATTCAGAATTGTTTAATCCAGCAATAAACAATCCGCATGAGTTCGACAAGCCGCGACTGGTAATATTTACCGAGGCACTTGACACCTTGCGTACATTGGAATCATGCGTAAGGGCAGCTGGACATAGGCCGTTGGTTATATCGGCACAAAACAGGGACGAAAAACAAGACGAGATAGCGGAGAACTTCGATGCCAACCTGCCAATCTCGGAGCAGCGTGACGACTACGATGTCATTATCACAACCGAAGTTCTTGCTGAAGGTGTGAACCTGCACCGTGCCAATGTGATATTAAACTACGATGCACCTTGGAACGCCACCCGACTAATGCAGCGCATAGGCCGTGTAAACCGTATCGGTTCAAAGGAAGATTTTGTGCATGTGTTCAATTTCTATCCATCAGACGATGGCGAAAAAGTCATCAGGTATCTGCCGAAGGCATACGCCAAGTTGCAGGCGTTCCACATTCTGTTCGGCGAAGACAACAAG
>CACWOG010000022.1 GCA_902762455.1 uncultured Bacteroidia bacterium
CGAGCAGTTTGGCGAGGAAAGACTTTTACAGCATATATCCGTCCCTGAATTCAAGAATCTGAATCCAGAAGAGATGGTTTCGTCAGTATTGGATGCAGTGAAGAACTTTGCTGGCGATAACGAACAGAACGACGACATCACAATTTTTGCAATAACAATATAATTAGATATGGAAGTTAAAATAGAAAACCTTGAAAATAAGACTATGGTTGTCTTGAGCGGAAGACTCGATACCACCAATGCTGACAAGTTCCAGCAGGACATTGCTCCGCTGATGCAGGGCGATGCACCAGATATCGAAATCGACTGCACCGATATGGAATACACCTCGAGCCAAGGACTTCGAATGTTCCTTATGCTCCAGAAAAGTGTGACGGCACGCAAGGGCAACCTCGTGATGCGCAATATGAAGCCCAATGTAAAGGAAGTGTTCGATATCACAGGTTTCTCGAATATCATAAGGATAATCTGATTCCTGCGGGCGGTTACCTAAACTTTTTCAAATTTTATGGAATACGAATTGGACCTGCATTGCCAGATGATTCTGGACGAATACCGCGAGAATTTGGCGATATTTGAAAAGATGAAGGAAATCGTGCGAGCACAACTCGAAAAGTGTGTCGCCTACAACAACATATATGTGACAGGGATAGAGACAAGAATAAAGACTGAAAATAGTCTTGCAGGTAAGTTGGAACTCAAAGGTCACAAGTACAAATTTCTGTCTGACATTACCGACATTTTGGGAACTCGTGTAATTACCTTTTATTCTGAGGAAGTTGACAAGATTTCGGCTCTCATCGACAAGATTTTCGAAATTGACTGGGAAAATTCGGTTGACAAACGCAAGGCTCTTGACCTAGACCAGTTCGGATATATGTCACTGCACTACATCTGTCGCATACCAAAGTCGCTGTACTACGATGCAGAGCATTCCGAAATAAACGATTTCCGATTCGAAATACAGATGCGTACCGCCCTCCAGCATGTGTGGGCAACAATGTACCACGATACAGGCTACAAGTCGGGAATCGAGGTGCCGAAGGAGCATCTTCGTAATATGAATCGTCTTGCCGGTATGCTTGAACTTGCCGACGAGCAGTTCAGCCGCATACGCAAGGAAATCACCGACTATCGCCGCAATGTGCAGTCGCTGGTTACCGACGGTAACTTCGATGAAGTGCCTCTCGACAGCGACACCTTCCGCAGTTACCTCACGATGAAGCCTTTCAAGAAGCTCATCGACAAGATTGCAACCATCAATCAGGCCGAAATTTACGAGGACAACCTTATGCGCTACTTGGCAACGCTGATAAAGATGAACTTCCGTACACTTGGCGACTTGCATAGACTTATCAAGGATTATAGCGAAGATGCTTACAAGCTCGCACTTCACCAGCTTTCGTCGACCGACCTCGATATTCTGGCGCTGTCGGTGGCATTGCAGAACCTTTGTCTAGTTTACATTATTAAGAAGGGTGGCGGTGAAGTAGGCCTGCGTATGTTTTACGATGCTGTCTTCGGACAGTCGGCTTATAATGAAGAACGCGCACATCGTACATTCGAACAGATTTCAAAGATTAACATAAAGTAGAATTTTATCTATATTTGTAGTATTGGGATAAGATTGCATCCTAATCCCTTCTGCAACTATTTTATGTTCAAAAAATTAACCGATTATGAACAATTTGCTTGCTTGCAAGGCTAGATTAAATTTGCTTTAATCACTGCTAAATGTTTTAAAACATTGATGCATAGTGGATTATGTGCGAAAAATTATTTTCCGCTTACCGCTGTGTATCTGAAAAAAAAGTGATAATTTTGCGCGAAATTTTTGACTATAAAAGAATAAGATGATAAAAATTACTTTACCCGACGGTTCGGTTAAGGAATACCAGCAAGGTGTTACTGGTATGGAAATAGCTGAAAGCATCAGTCCGAGGCTTGCCAAGGAAGTGCTTTCTATCAGTGTAAATGGTAAGGTTCAGGATTTGACCATGCCAATAACGGAAGATGCTTCCATAAAGTTGCACAAGTTCGAGGACGAGGAAGGCAAACACGCTTTCTGGCACACCTCTTCACATATCATGGCCGAGGCCATTCAGAAGTTGTTCCCCGGAACAAAGTTCGGTATCGGTCCTGCAGTAGAAAACGGTTTCTACTATGACATCGAACTTCCCGACGGAAAAATCCTTTCGGAAAACGATTTTGCAGCAATCAACAATAAGATGATGGAAATCTGCCGTGCCGATTCAAAGCTCGTAAGAAAGGACATCTCGAAGGCCGATGCTCTCAAGTTGTTCGAGGAACGTGGCGACGAATACAAGGTGGAACTCATTTCCGAACTCGAGGACGGCAAGATTACCCTTTACAACCAGGGCGAATTCACCGATCTCTGCAAGGGTCCGCATATCCCATCGACAGGCTATGTAAAGGCTATCCAAGTGTTGAGCTTGGCTGGTGCTTACTGGCGTGGCGACGAAACCCGCAAGCAGCTTACCCGTGTTTACGGTATCAGTTTCCCGAAGCAGAAGATGTTGGAAGAATACATCACCATGCTCGAAGAAGCCAAGAAGCGCGACCACCGCAAAATCGGCAAGGAACTCGAACTTTTCATGTTCTCCGATATGGTTGGCAAGGGCTTGCCTATCTGGTTGCCAAACGGTACAGCATTGCGTCTGCGTCTCGAAGATTTCCTCAAGAAAATTCAGAAACGCTACGGTTACCAGCAGGTTATGACTCCGCACATCGGAAACAAGGCTTTGTATGTAACATCAGGTCACTGGGATCACTACGGCAAGGACTCGTTCCAGCCGATTACCACTCCCGAAGAAGGTGAAATGTACTTGCTCAAACCGATGAACTGCCCTCATCACTGTATGATTTTCAAGAACAGCCCGCGTAGCTACAAGGATTTGCCTCTGCGTATTGCTGAATTCGGTACAGTTTACCGCTACGAGCAGTCTGGCGAATTGCACGGACTTACCCGCGTTCGTTCGTTCACACAGGACGATGCACACATCTTCTGCCGTCAGGACCAGGTTAAGCAGGAGTTCATCCGCGTAATGGAAATCATCGAAATCATCTTCAAGGCTCTCGATTTCCAGAACTTCGAAGCACAGATTTCGCTCCGCGACCCCAACAACACTACCAAGTATGTTGGTTCCGACGAGGTTTGGGCAATGGCAGAACAGGCAATCATCGATGCTTGCAAGGAAAAGAATCTTCCCGCACGCGTAGAATATGGTGAGGCAGCGTTCTACGGTCCTAAGTTGGACTTCATGGTAAAGGACGCTATCGGTCGTCGTTGGCAGCTTGGTACTATCCAGGTTGACTACAACTTGCCTGAGCGCTTCGAACTCGAATATGTTGGCGAAGACAACAAGAAGCACCGTCCAGTAATGATTCACCGCGCACCGTTCGGCTCAATGGAACGCTTCGTGGCAGTGCTTATCGAGCACACCGCAGGCAAGTTCCCGATTTGGCTTGCTCCAAACCAGTTCGTAGTATTGCCAATCAGCGAAAAGTTCAACGACTATGCCCACGAAGTAGTGAACAAGCTTAAGGACCTGAATGTAAACGGTATCATCGACGAGAGAAACGAAAAGATTGGCCGTAAGATTCGCGACAACGAATTGAAGAGAATACCTTACTTGCTAATTGTAGGCGAGAAGGAACAGGAAAACGGACAGCTTTCGGTTCGCAAGCAGGGCGCAGGCGACATGGGCGCAATGACTGTCGAAGAATTTGCAAACATTGTAAACGAAGAAGTTAAGAAGTATATTGACTAATAAAAGGAGGTAAAAGTTTTTTATAAAATTTATATGGCAAAAGAAAATCAGCAAAACGAACACAGAATTAATCGCGCAATTCGCGCACCATTTGTACGTGTAACAGGCGATAATGTTGATAAACCGGGAGTTTACAGCATTAGGGAAGCTTTGGACATTGCGGAACAACTCGAGATGGACTTGGTAGAAATAGTTCCGACCGCCGATCCGCCCGTATGCAAGGTTATCGACTACCAGAAATTCCTTTATCAGCAGAAGCGCAAGCAGAAGGAGTTGCAGAGCAAGACTCATACGATGACAATCAAGGAGTTGCGCTTTGGTCCTCAGACAGATGACCACGACTACAACTTCAAGCTGAACCATGCCAAGAGATTCCTCGACGAAGGCAACAAGGTAAAGGCATACGTATTTTTCAAGGGACGTTCGATTGTGTACAAGGAACAGGGCGAAATATTGCTTCTGAAGCTCGCAAACGACCTCGAGGAGTACGGCAAGATTGACCAGATGCCCAAGCTCGAAGGTAAGAAAATGCAAATTGTGATATCACCTAAACCTAAAAAGAAATAATAACTTTAAAAATTTAGAACAATGCCAAAAATGAAGACTAATTCCGGAGCTAAGAAGAGATTTTTCTTGACCGGAACCGGTAAAATCAAAAGAAGACACGCTTTCAAGAGTCATATCTTGACCAAGAAGGCTACTAAGCGCAAAAGAGAACTTGCTCACTACACAACAGTAGCAGAAAACAAGGAAAAATCTGTAAAGTTGTTGCTTGGAATGAAATAGTTTCCGCGCAGTTAGAATGATTAATTAAATTATGAACCAGAACGTTTAGCCGCAAGTTCCGATCAAAAGGACGCTAACGTTCGCAAATTTTAAGATTATGCCAAGAAGTGTAAACGTAGTTGCCGCTAGAAATAGGAGAAGAAAAGTTCTTTCTCAGACTAGAGGTTATTTTGGAGCAAGAAGTAAGGTTTGGACCGTAGCAAAGAATGCATACGAAAAAGGTCTTGCTTATGCATACAGAGACAGAAAAAACAAGAAGAGAGAATTCCGCGCATTGTGGATTCAGAGAATTAATGCTGGTGCTCGTCTAAATGGTTTGAGTTATTCTCAATTGATGGGTAAGCTTCACGCAGCAAATGTTGACATCAACCGCAAGGTTCTTGCCGACCTCGCTATGAACAACCCAGAAGCATTTGCAGCAATCTGCAACAAGGTAAAATAATTGATATTTTTGGAATAGGTGATATAATTAAGGTCGTCAGAAACTGACGACCTTTTTTTGTGATATTCTTCTTTGAACGTAGTATCTTAGTACCTGTAATGGTCAGCCTTGAACGGACCTTCAACTGGAACACCGATGTAGTCGGCTTGCTTCTGAGTAAGTTTTGTGAGCTTAACGCCAAGCTGGTCGAGGTGGAGGCGGGCAACTTCTTCGTCCAAGTACTTAGGCAGACGGTAAACATCAACCTTGTAGTTGTTCTTCCAGAGGTCGAGCTGAGCCAAAGTCTGGTTCGAGAACGAGTTGCTCATTACGAACGATGAGTGTCCGGTTGCACAGCCGAGGTTTACGAGACGGCCTTCGGCAAGCAGGAAGATTGAATTTCCAGTCGGGAAGGTGTATTTGTCAACCTGCGGCTTGATGTTGGTCTTTACAACGCCAGGGCAGTTTTCGAGGCGGTCAACCTGAATTTCGTTGTCGAAGTGACCGATGTTGCAAACAATTGCCTGGTCCTTCATCTGCTTCATGTGTTCGAGAGTAACAACGTCGCAGTTGCCTGTGGTGGTAACGAAAATGTTACCTTCCTTGACAGCTTCTTCCATTGTTGTAACTTCGTAGCCTTCCATTGCAGCCTGCAGAGCGCATATCGGGTCAATTTCAGTAATGAGAACCCTTGCTCCGTAGGTGTGCATCGAGCGGGCGCAACCCTTGCCAACATCGCCGTAACCAAGAACAACGACAGTCTTTCCAGCAATCATCACGTCGGTAGCACGCTTGATACCGTCGGCCAACGATTCGCGGCAGCCGTATAGGTTGTCAAACTTCGACTTTGTAACCGAGTCGTTTACGTTGATTGCAGGGATGAGCAGTTCGCCCTTTGCCATCATCTGGTACAGACGGTGAACGCCAGTGGTTGTTTCTTCCGAAACGCCCTTGAGTTCGGCAATTGTGCGGTGCCATTTCTGGTTGTCGGCAGCCAGCATAGCCTTCAAGGTTTCCTGAATTGCCTTTTCTTCGTGGCACGACGGAACGAAATCCAAGGTCTTGGCATCGTTTTCGGCAGCATAGCCTTTGTGTACCAACAAAGTAGCATCGCCACCATCGTCAACTATCAAGTTTGGACCAAGTCCGCCCGGGAACGACAATGCCTGCAATGTGCACCACCAGTATTCTTCGAGGGTTTCGCCCTTCCAAGCGAAAACTGGAACGCCAGCCTTTGCGATTGCGGCTGCTGCGTGGTCCTGAGTCGAGAAGATGTTGCAGCTTGCCCAGCGCACGTCGGCACCAAGTTCTACCAATGTTTCAATAAGAACGGCAGTCTGTATTGTCATGTGCAATGAACCTGAGATTCTTGCGCCCTTCAGCGGCTTTTCGGCTGCGTATTTGCGGCGTATGCTCATAAGTCCCGGCATTTCCTTTTCTGCCATCTCGATTTCCTTGCGTCCCCATTCTGCGAGGGACATATCGGCTACCTTGTAAGGTAATTTTGTTATTATTTCTTCCATTGTTATGTTTTTATCAATTTTTGAAAGCGCAAAGATACAATATATTTACGATTTGGCAAGGCCGAGCTAAAGGTTACGAAGGACGATTTACGATTTACAATTGGAGATTTGATGATTTGAAAATTTGAAAATTTGATTTATAGCGACGTGGTGCGCCGCGTCGCCACAGATTGTCCATTATCCATTATCAACCTTCAGCTCAGCGAAGCTAATTGTCCATTATCCATTGTCAATTGTTATTTATCCATTGTCAATTATTAATTGTCAATTGGTTTACAATCGACACAATATCGCAGGCCACCAATGCTGCGGTTTCGGTTCTCAGACGGCTAACGCCCAAGGTTACAGGCATATAGGTTTTAAACACCATTTCTATTTCTTCGTGCGAAAAGTCGCCTTCGGGTCCAATGAGAACGGTAACCGAAGTTTTCGGTTTCACCACATCGGCAAGGTAAATGCGTTTGCCATCGTCTTCGCAATGGGCGACAAACTTTTGTTCCGAACTGTCGTTCTTCACAAAGTCGGCAAACTTCACAGCCTCGTTAACTATCGGATGATAAGCCTTGTACGACTGCTTCATTGCTGCTTCCACTATGCGGTTCATACGGTCGGTCTTCACAACCTTGCGCTCCGAATTGTGGCAGATGATAGGCGTGATTTCGGAAATGCCAATTTCGGTAGCCTTTTCGAGGAACCATTCAAGCCTGTCCATATTCTTGGTAGGTGCAACGGCTATGTGCAGACGATACGGAAGTTTGTTGTATTCGGCGATTGTTTCAACCACTTTAACCGTAGTGCGCTTATGGTCAACAGTTTCGATAAGCGAGCGGTGCAAATTTCCCTGACCGTCGGCAATGAAGATTTCGTCGCCAGCCTTCAGCCGTAGCACACGTGCGCAATGGTTTGACTCCTCCTCGCTCAGAGTGTGGAATTCGCCCGAAATGGTATTGTCGTAGAAGAATCTCATCAGTGTATCTCTCCGTCGGAAATGGTGAACATACGGTCGGTAAGGCGCGCGTGTTCCTCGTTGTGGGTTACTATTACAAAAGTCTGCTTGAAGTTTTCGCGCAGGTCGAAGATAATCTTGTACAGGTCGCGGGCGTTGTGCGAGTCGAGGTTTCCCGATGGTTCGTCGGCAAGCACCACCGAGGGGTTGTTTATGAGAGCACGGGCAATTGCCACACGTTGCTTTTCGCCACCCGACAGTTCCGACGGCTTGTGTTCGCTACGTTCACGGACATTCAGAGCCTCAAGCAGTTCCATAGCACGTGCGCGTGTTTCCTTCTTGCCTTTTCCACCTATGAAAGCCGGTATGCAGACATTTTCCAGAGCGGTGAATTCGGGCAGAAGCTGGTGGAACTGGAACACGAATCCGATGTGCGAGTTTCGGAATTCGGAAAGCTTCTTTTCACCAAGCGAAAAGGTGTCAATGCCGTCGATTAAAACCTTGCCCGAATCGGGTTTCAACAGTGTGCCAACAATCTGGAGCAGAGTGGTTTTGCCGGCACCACTGGCGCCAAGAATCGACACAATTTCCGACTTTTCTATGTGCAGGTCGATGCCTTTCAATACCTGTAGGCTGCCATACGACTTTGTTATTTTCTGTACGTCAATCATCGGTGCAAAAATTTTGGCGTAAAAGTACAAAATAAATCACTAACGGATTGCAGGTTAAGAAAAACATTTGATAGACGAATAGAAGAAAAGACTAAAAGGCTGAAGGCGGATAGACACTATCCGTACCGCACAATTTACAACGGACAAGAAAAAAATCATATTTTTTATATGCGGTCTAAAAAAAAACTATTTTTGCACCATTGGACTATAAATAAAAACAGTTATGAAAAGAACATTCATCATATCACTGCTTGTTGCAGCAATGGGCGTGATAGCATTTATGGGTTGCGAAAAGCCAGAAGAAATAGAAAATCCAGTTGTAAGCAAACCGCAAACAACAGACAGCACTGTAATTAATCCGCAAACGTCTGATACGGCTAATACACAAAGTGTAATTCACAATACGGAATTGTCGTATTCTGATTGTAATCATAACTTCAAGAGTGGCATATATGATCCGATAATATCACCGAATTATAATAATGGTATTTTTCAATTGATGATTGAAAATTTTTGTATTTCTTGTGGAGTTTACAATGTTTTTGCAGAATCGGAAATTGATGCACAAACAATTAGTGTAAATCTTAGGGTAATATACGAATCGCAAGCAAATTGTATTTGTTCCATTGATGTGGATTATTCAATTGACAACATAAAACCAGGAAATTACGAATTAATTATAAGCAATGGCGGTTGGGTCATTTATCAAGAAGAAATAACCTGTGAATAGTTCGTATATCCACAAAAAGGCACTACAAATATAATAGTAGGAAAAATTCTAATCCCCTAGGCAACGAAATTGACATTTAATTTGTCATAGGGTCGAATAGAATTTTCATCATAGATTTTTCATCATTATGAAAAAAGGCAGAGGTTCCCCGCCTCTGCCAATTTTTTATGTATCACAGATAGTCGTAGGCTCGAGCCTACGGCTACAACTTACAACACAACAATCCAAGGCTTTGCCTTGAATAAAATTCCATTATAAGACAACCGAGACATTCCTATCGAATAACAAAAACGGCAGATGCGGAGGTGCCTGCCGTTTTTTTGTTGCCATGTATCAACTCTCCTTACCACTACTCCACCAACAGCCATTTCCAGGCAGGAATTACCTTTATAACATATCCGTCCCTTTCTATTTCTGATTCATCATCCTTGGTTATTATTATCATTTTGCTGATACCTATATGTTTGGATGCCTTTATTAAAGCATCTGTTTCTCTTTGCTCCGTATCCGCATCGCGCAAGGAATATGAAACCTGTATTGCAGTTTCGCTTTCGGGAATGTAAAAATCTATTTCAACACCATTTTTATAGAAATAAACCCCATTGCCAAATCTTTTGCAGAGGTTAATGGCAACTATATTTTCAAGAAGACTCGTATTCGGGTCCGTTAGGAATAGATTAAGAATTCCATTGTCAATGAAATAGTACTTACGGTTTTTTGTTCGATCTGCCAATTTTCCACAAATGTTTTCAATTGGCAGAATCAACCACGATTCACACATATATCTCACATAGTCGATAACTGTATCGGTAGAAACCTTTTTCCCTGCAGAAGAAACTATACTGCCGATGCGAGTGTATGATGTCGGTTGCTTAACACTTTCCGCCATTTTTTTTGCCATAATTCGTAGGGAATGGTCGTTTCTTATTGAGTATCGGGCAATAAGGTCTCCGAAAAATATCTTGTTGTATAGATTACTCAGCCAAGACCTCTTATCTTGTACCTTCTGCACTTCAGGAAGTCCGCCGAATCTGAAATATGTTTCGAAATGCTTTAAAATGTCCTTCTTTTTACCCCAGATTGTATTTTTGTTTTTCATTTCTACTCCATTGGCGGACAAGTATTCATTGAACGAAAGCGGAAAAACCTCCTTTATTATATACCTTCCGCCCAAAGTTGTGGCAATTTCGGAACTGAGCATTTTGGCGTTGCTACCAGTAATGAACACCCTATATTTATAGTCGGCTAGTCGACGAGCAAATTTCTCCCACCCATCTACAATTTGTATTTCGTCAAGAAAGAATATCGGTTTAGTGTCGAACATTTCTTCATACGTAGCTTTTATAACATCAAGGTCGCTTACATCCAATTCTCCCAGACGGTCGTCCTCAAAGTTAAAATATAGGATTTCATCTTGCGAATGACCATTGTCTATTAAATGTCTAATCTGCTGATACATCAAGTACGATTTTCCAGAACGACGCAATCCTACAAGCACATAGTTCAGTTCCTGTTCAAAGGAATAGTCTCGTTCAAAGAATGTTATCGAAGATGTAAACCGTTGATTTTCAATAATTATTTCTCTTATTAAATCTTTGTTTAGCATTGCCGTACTTATTTTGCGCAAATATACAATTTTATCGAATATGTTCGACAAAAACTGATAATTTTTATCGAATATATTCGACATATCCATGATTATCCATAGGCTTTGCCTTGAATAAAATTCCATTATAAGACAACCGAGACATTCCTATCGAATAACAAAAACGGCAGATGCGTAGGTGTCTGCCGTTTTTTATGAGTATTTCCTTACTGATTACTTTTTGAAAAGTTTAGAATGCGACCCCACACGGACAAGTTTTATGACCTCGCTTTACCTCTTCAATAGCCTTTATAGTAGTCTCGTTGGGTTCATCATCCTTCAGCACCTTGAAGATACCAAGGCTCTCTACAAATTTAATGACCGCCTGAGCCGTTTTGTTCCGAGCATTGTAACTAAATGTAATTGTTGCCATAATATTCTACTTTTTCTGTAACGCAAATGTAGCACTTTCTTTTGAAATAGCAAAATCAAAAAAAATTAGAAAACTCTCCGCCCCAATCGTAATTTGCATTATTTTTGTGCGTTTTTCTAACTAATACAAATTTCGCAAGATGGAAGAAAAAAAGGATTCACTGAACTTTATCGAACAAATCATCGAGAACGATTTGTCATCAGGAAAAGTAACTAGCACATACACTCGTTTCCCCCCCGAACCAAACGGCTACCTGCACATCGGACACGCAAAGTCCATCTGCCTCAACTTCGGCATCAAGAACCAGTACCACGGCAAGTGCAACCTGCGTTTCGACGACACAAACCCGTCGAAAGAAGACGTTGAATATGTAAACTCAATAATCGCCGACATCAAGTGGCTCGGCTTCGAGTACGACAAGTTGCTCTACACATCCGACTATTTCGACCAGCTTTACGAATGGGCCAAGATGCTTATCCGCGAAGGCAAGGCATACGTCGATGAGCAGACACCCGACCAGATTGCCGAACAGCGCACCAATCCTACCGTTCCCGGTATCGAAAGCCCGTTCCGCAACCGTCCCGCCGAGGAAAGCCTCAAGCGCCTCGAGGAAATGAACGCTGGTATGCACGAGGAAGGCTCGATGGTACTGCGCGCCAAAGTTGATATGAACTCGCCAAACATGCACATGCGTGACCCGATTATGTACCGCATCATCCGCCGTCCGCACGACCGCACAGGCGACAAGTGGAACATCTACCCGATGTACGACTACGCACACGGACAGAGCGACTACATCGAGGGCATCACCCACTCAATCTGCACGCTTGAATTCGAGGTTCACCGTCCACTATACGACTGGTTCCTCGACCAGATTGACAAGACCGGCAAACGTCCTCAGCAGATTGAATTTGCACGACTGAACCTTTCATATACAGTAATGAGCAAGCGTAAGCTTCTCGAACTCGTAAACAACAAGTATGTAAGCGGCTGGGACGACCCGCGAATGCCTACCGTCAGCGGTTTGCGCCGCCGTGGCTACACACCCGAATCAATCCGCACCTTCGCCGAGAAAATCGGTGTTGCAAAGCGTGAAAACATGATTGATGTAAGCCTTCTCGAATACTGCATCCGCGAAGACCTCAACAAGCGTGACTACAGAATATTGGCAGTACTCGACCCGCTGAAGGTCGTAATTACCAACTACCCCGAAGGTCAGACCGAAAAACTCGAGGCACAGAACAATCCCGAAGACGAGAACGCAGGAACACGCCAGCTCACCTTCGGACGCGAAATCTACATCGAGCGCGAAGACTTCATGGAAGATGCTCCCAACAAGTTCTTCCGTCTGAAACCGGGTGGCGAAGTGCGCCTGAGATATGCATATTTCATCAAGTGCAACGAAGTGATAAAGGATGCCAACGGCAACATCACCGAACTGCACTGCACCTACGACCCCGAAAGCCGTGGCGGAAAGTCGCCCGACGGCCGCAAGGTAAAGGGAACAATCCACTGGGTAAACTGCGACACCTGCGTCGATGCCGAAGTGCGTCTGTACGACCGTCTGTTCACCAAGGAAAACCCCGACGACCTTGCCGAAGGCGAAACCTACCTCACCTATCTGAATCCGGATTCGTTGAAGGTTGTCACCGCTAAGGTCGAGGAATACATAAAGGAAACCAAGGAGACAAGCTTCCAGTTCGAGCGCAAGGGCTACTTCTGCTTCGACAAGGACTCGACTCCCGAAAAGCCTGTATTCAACCGCACCGTCACACTGAAGGACTCGTGGGCTAAAATTGCAGAAAATGACAAGAAGTAGAATAGCACTTTTCCCAGGCTCGTTCGACCCGATAACCGTCGGGCACGAGTCTGTTATTCGCCGCGCACTGCCGATGTTCGACAAGATAATTGTCGGCGTAGGAGTTAATTCCGAAAAATCGGCAATGCTGCCAAGCGAAAAGCGCGTAGAACTGATAAAAAAAGTATTCGCCGACGAGCCAAAAGTGGAAGTCGTAACCTATTCGGGACTTACGGTTGACTTCTGCAAGGCAAACAATATCAGTTTCATACTGCGCGGACTGCGTACCTCTGCCGACTTCGAGTTCGAGCGTTCGATTGGTCATGCCAACCAGCTTCTCGACAAGAACATCGAAACCATATTTATGCTAACCTTGCCCGAACACACTTGCATATCGTCGAGCATAGTGCGCGACATCGCAAAAAACAACGGCGACATTTCAGCATTTCTGCCAAAAGCGATAACAAGGGACGACTTATAAAAAAATCCGCCCGATAATGGAGTATCATCGAGCGGAACCCTATGAAAAAAGCAAATTACTAATCGTTTTTAACGTCCCTGCTTGGCAGAAAACATTTGTTTAGACAAAAGAAAATAGAAAAGGTTTAATCGCAAATGGATAAAATTACATTAATAGTGATGTTTTTGGGAGGTCTGATATTCTTCAGTCACCTTCTAAACAAGCTTTTCAACAAGACAAAGATACCGAATGTCCTCATTTTAATTACTATTGGTATAATAGTAGGATTCTTTATCGACAGCAAGATATTTTTTGGCGAGGTAGGTCGAGTTTTCACAACAATAACACTTATTATAATACTTTTTGAAAGCGGTGTAGGACTGAAGTTGCAGGAACTGAAATCGTCGATACTGTCTGCCACACTAGTTACCATAATAAATTTTTTGTTTTCTGTTGGCATAGTCGTCGGCATAACGATGTGGCTTGCTGACTTTGATTTTACCACAGCCCTTTTCCTCGGCTCGATACTTGGCGGAACCTCATCGGCGGTTGTAATACCAATGGTGCGCCAGCTCAATATGGGGCAGAAGGCCGGAACGGTACTGCTTTTGGAATCGGCATTCACCGACGTGCTTTGTCTCGTTGTCGGCTTGGCAGTACTCGAAAGCATGAAAGCCGGAAACCTTGAAGCAACGGCAATCTTTACCAATATGGCAAAATCGTTTCTGCTGGCAATTCTGCTCGGACTTTTCGGCGGATTTGTCTGGAGCCTGCTGCTCAACTGGATACGTGGAATCAAGAACTCGATGTTCACCACTTTTGCCATAGTTTTCATCGTTTATGGCGGAGCAGAACTTCTCGGGCTCAACGGCGGAATCGCGGCATTGTCGTTTGGCATCGTGCTCGGCAACTCGGAATATTTCGACAAGATGAAGCTTTGGAAACGGATTTTCAAGATTCAGACCGCCCAACTGAACGACAACGAAAAGAACTTTTTCTCCGAGATAGTGTTCGTCCTGCAAACTTACTTCTTCGTTTACATCGGGATTGTAATTGAATTTGGCACACCACTGATATACTTGATTTCCACAATGATAGTCTGCCTTGTGATTTTGGCGCGAATCCCGACAATAAGGCTGATGGTAAGAAAGGACTGCTCCCCCGACGACAAACTGCTGATGTCGATTATGATGCCCAAGGGACTTGTTCCTGCCATACTTGCTTCCATTCCCTTGCAGGAAGGACTTCCGTACGGACAAGAAATTGCCGAAATCGGTTATGCAGTCGTACTGACAAGCATAATAATGTGCAGCCTTTTAATAATAGTACTGGGCAAGAAAAAAAGTGACAAGCAACCGAAAGACGACGATGTCTCAGCAATACTTCCAATAGAAAATCAACAGGAAAATGAAACAGCCGAAACAACAGAACTCGTACACGACGAGAATAACAATTAAGTCACTCGAAGGTGGTGGCAAACACATATTTGCGCCCTGCAGCATTGGCGGTACTAGGGCTATAATGCTGATAGACACAGGCTGTTCAAACACCGTATTCGACTGTAGTTCAGAACTTTTCTCCGATGTTCGTCTGCACGAACTCAAGGGAACGAATAAGAATTATAGCCTCAATGCCTCAATCGACGATGTGAAAATCGGGAAAATAAAGCAGTTCGCAATAGGTAAGTTCACAACCGACATCAAACGAGCCGTATTCATCAGCCTCGAGCAAATAAACACGCTCTACGAAACCATGATTGGCTGTAAGATAGTCGGGATATTAGGAAGTGATTTCCTGAAGAAATATAAGGCAGTTATAGACTTTGGCACAGGCAAACTGACGTTGAAGGAATAACAAGCTATTGTCTTGATTCCGACTCTCCCTTTTGCGGCTTGCACAAATTATAGATGATTTTGTTTATCTCGCGAGTAGGGTCGTTGTCAGGCCAAGCCATATATCCGCCCGACCAGATAAGGTCTTTGCCAAACTTCACATCCATCGACCAGCTGTCGCCATCAAAGACATCGCGATTCGTATAGCTGCTTTCCCAGTTTTGCACCTTAGCCTTGACAAGCATCTCACCTATCTCCACCAAAGTTTCACGCGGCACATTGCTTACCGAATATACATCGCACGAGTCGATAATGAAATTGCAGTCGCGCATTGTTGCCGTCACAACGCTGTCCTTGTACTCAATTTCATATTCACGCGACATTCCCGAATAGCCATTGTGTACTCTATAATGGTAATATGTGAACTCGTTGGCATTCAATTTATTTTTGTCACCACTAAAATAAAAGCAACTGCATAGAAGAATAACAGCAATGCAAACTGCCAAACCGATAAGAATGTTTCTTTTCATATCATTTGAATTAAAAACCGAATGCAAATGTAAGATATTTCAGCGAATATTCAAATCATCGCTCTGTTCCTTGATAGATTCCTTGTGAATATCGGAAAACAAAGCTGCTACAAGCTCTCGCGAGAGACCTAATCTTTCCCCATATTCGCTTCGCGACTCAAGGACTTTTTTCCAACGTTCAATCTGTAGCACTGCAACGTTATGCACCTTTTTTATTTCGCCAATCTCGTTAGTTATGGCAAAACGTTGTTTTAAAATATCGAGCAACTGGTAGTCAAGTACATCTATTTTGTTTCGCAACATCTCAAGTTCTATTTCAAAGTTATGGTCATTAACGTATGAAGATTTGATTTTTAGACTATTGAGAAGTTGCTTGACATTTGTGGGATCAAGTTGCTGTTGTTTATCGCTCAAGGCATTATGCGGACAGCAATGCGACTCTATCATCAGTCCTGCCATATTTAGATCCATTGCCTGCTGTGCTATTTCGGCAATGTATTTCGTATCACCTGCAATATGGCTGGGGTCGCAAATGATTTTTATGTCGGGCATACGCCGTGCAAGTTCAATGGGAATTTCCCAGCAGGGCAAATTACGCAGTTTTGTTTCGGCAAATGGGTAGAATCCTCGGCTTATAGCAATAATTTCGTTGAATCCCAATTTCTTGAAACGCTCTATTGCTCCGCACCATAAGTCGATGTCGGGGTTGGTTGGGTTTTTCACGAACACCTTGAACTTTCCGCCTTTGGCTGCTTCGGCAATTTCCTGCACCGAAAATGGATTTGCAACTGTCCGTGCACCTATCCAAAACGCAGAGAATCCGTACTTTGTAATTTTTTCAATATGGCTAGCATTGGCAACTTCGGTGATTACAGGAATGTTAAGTTCGTCCTGCACTCGTTGCATCCATGCAAGACCTTTTTCGCCTACGCCTTCAAACGAATTTGGACGAGTACGTGGCTTCCATATTCCTGCGCGGAAATAGTCGGGAGCGACTAATTCCTTCAGTTGCCTTGCAGTTTCAAGCACTTGCTCTTCACTTTCGGCACTGCACGGTCCGCATATCAACATCAACTGTTTTGCCATCTGTCTGCAATTTCGTGCAAAAATAATTTATTTCCGAATACCACTGTAGTAATAAGTAAAAAAACGGCTACCTCACGATAGCCGTTTTTCATATATAATGACAGACTAATGTTTTCTTTTTATCCGCACTTTGAATATCCGCAGCTGGTGCATTTAACGCAGCCGTCCTGATAAACGAGTGTGCCTTTTTGTCCGCAATGAGGGCAAGCCTGCGAATTATCGACGCTGGTGCCGTCGGGAATGTAACGCTTGAGGGCACGGGCAACACCAGCCTTCCAAGTGTTAATGTTGTCGCTCAACTGCAACGAGGTTACAAGTTTCACAACCTTGTCTATTTCCATTCCGTGACGCAAAACGCCAGAAATCAGCTTTGCGTAGTTCCAATATTCCGAATCGAATATGTGCGACAAACCTTCGAAAGTAGTTACGTAACCGTACTTGTTCTTGTATTGGAAGTCGTATCTTGTCGTTCCATCCTGCAACGGAACCTTGACAATGTAGCCATGGGTGATTGATTTCGGGATGTTCAGCACATCGTCTTCCACGCGTCCTGTGAAAATTTCGTATGGCGAACCGTTTACCAGTCCGATGAATGCTATCCAGTTTTCCTTCTGGTTGCTAAACCTTACAATGTCGGCATCGAGTACTTTCGGACGCTCGTGGACAGTGGCAGGCTTTTCCGTTTTGCCGTCGCCCTTCTTGGCATCTACAAGAACGCCGCTGCGCGAACCATCGCGATAAACAGTAACGCCCTTGCAGCCGCTCTTCCATGCTTCCATATAGCATTCTGCTACCACATCGGCCGAAATGTTGTTAGGCATGTTAATGGTAACCGAAATGCTGTGGTCAACCCATTTCTGGATTGCTCCCTGCATACGTACCTTATTAATATAGTCGATGTCGTTGGCTGTAGCCTTGTCGTACGGCGACTTGGCGACAATCTTTTCAATCTCGGCTTCGGGCAGACGCATAACCTCGTCAACATTGTAGCCGTTGACCTTGAGCCAATCAACGAACTTGTGATGGTATACAATGTATTCCTCGAACTTTTCGCCAGTGTCGGGGTCAACGTAATCTACACGCGAATCGGGGTCGTTCGGGTTAATCTTTCTGCGGCGCTTGTAGTAAACCTTGAATACAGGTTCAATTCCCGATGTTGTCTGCGTCATTATGCTGGTGGTGCCTGTTGGTGCTATGGTAAGCATAGCGATGTTGCGGCGGCCATATTTCAGCATCTGCTCATATACTTCTGGGTCGGCTTCCTTGATGCGGTTGATGAACGGATTGTCCTTTTCGCGGTTTGCATCGAAAATCGGGAAAGCACCACGTTCCTTTGCCATCATCACCGATGCGCGGTATGCCTCAACAGCCAAAGTCTTCTGCACCTCGACGGCGAAAGCGTTTGCCTCGTCGGAACTGTATCTCATATTGAGGGCAGCGATCATATCGCCTTCGGCGGTTATCCCTATGCCCATACGACGTCCACGTACAGCCTTGTCGTGAATCTTTTCCCACAGATGGCGTTCCACGTGCTTGATTTCTTCGTCTTCGGGGTCGGAATCAATCTTTGCAAGTATCGAGTCAATCTTTTCGAGTTCGAGGTCGATGATGTCGTCCATCATTCGTGCTGCAAAGTGAACGTGCTCCTTGAACTGCTTGAAGTTGAACTTTGCCTTCGGCGTAAACGGATTATCAACGTACGAATATAGGTTCAATGCTAATAATCGGCACGAATCGTAAGGACAAAGCGGAATTTCGCCGCAAGGGTTGGTCGAAACTGTACGGTAGCCAAGGT